>JBKJMR010000569.1:0-3839 GCA_046596275.1 Bacteroidia bacterium
AATCAGCGATTACAAATTTAGCAAGTTGAGCGATGATAAGGACGGCTGTATAAAATCTTTACTGGTGGGTTTTGAAAGTTAAAAATGACTTGCACGTTACTTAGCTTAGTTAATTCATCTTAATTGATTATGGTGAATTTAGTTTTTAAAGGATCAAAGGGAGCTACTGTCGTTTTTTTTGACAGGAGTTATACTGTGTGTGATCCACATTCGTTTCTGCTTTTGGTTATATTCGCAATCTTTCAAACTACGGCGTTTATTTTTGATGTATGCGTTTCTTTACCGCTTTTTTGTTTCTTTTTTCTACGCAGTTTGTATACGCCCAGCAAGAACGCGATTCGCTCTGGCGCTCCTGGAACAATGCTTCGCTTCCGGATACCGTACGCCTCGAAAGTCTTGATGAGCTGATCTGGAGCACGTTCATGTATGTAAAGCCTGACAGTGCGGAATTTTATGCGCTGATCGAATATGATTTTGCAGCGAAACATTCCTGCATGAAATACATGGGTTACGCAATGAATGCAGCTGCAACAGCATGTGATGACAGGGGCAATTTTTCCAAAGCGCTGGATTATCACGCCCGCGGAATAAAGATCAGGCAGGACATGAATGACGAGCAGGGAATCGGTGTTTCGCTGAATAATATCGGGCGCTGCTATTATAATATCGGGCAATACGGGAAGGCAACGGAATATTATTTTAAAGCATTAAAGATCCGTGAGAAGATCGGTGATAAGAATGGGCAGGCTACTTCACTGGGCAATATCGGCGCGGTTTATTTGAAACAACACAATCTCGAACGCTCGATGGAATACCAGAAAAAAAGTCTTGCGATACGTGAAGCTTTAGGGAACAAGCAGGGTATTGCCCTTGCGCTCCAGGGGATCGGGATGCTTTATAAAATGATGGGTGATACGCAGACGGCCATTGCTTACCAGGCACAAAGCCTCGCGATTTACCTTGAGGCCGGCGATATGCGCGGGTATGGCTTTATGCTGAATAGCCTCGGGGATACGTATGAAGACATCGGACTCCTGGATAAAGCAGATTCCTGCCAGCAGCTGAGCTTGAAGTTGAGGGAGCAGATGAAAGACAGTCTCGGGCTGTCCCGTTCCTATTACAGCCTCGCTACGATTGCTCATCACCGGAAAAATAATACGCAGGCCATCGTATATAGCGAGTATGCATTTAACATTGCGAAAACGGTAGGATCTATCAACCTGCAGTACGAAATCGGCGAATTTTTGTACGAACGCTATAAGGATGCCGGACGTTATAATGATGCGCTTTCGATGCTGGAAAAAGTGCGGGCAACCGGCGACAGCCTGGACAAACAAAACCTGGACGAGACCGTGATGGAAGAGCAGCTGCGTTACGATTATGATAAAAAAGAATTAGCGGAAAAAGCGAAAGCCGATCAAATCCTATTCCTGCTCACCACACAATCGCAGGCAGAACGCAACCGGCGGAATATATGGATCATCATTCTTTCCGGCGCTTTGCTGCTTCTGCTGGCTTTCGTTTTTTTCTTTTTCCGCACGAGCCGCCAGAAAAATGTGATTGCAGAGCAGAAAAATAATTTGCTCAAGCAAAAGCTGCTCATTTCACAGATCAACCCGCATTTTATTTTTAATTCGCTGAATGCGATACAGAATTTTATTTTCAGCCAGGACAGCTTGCAGGCGGGAAATTATCTTGCACGTTTTGCGGCACTGATGCGCATGATCCTGGATTTTTCGCGGGAAGATTTTATTTCAATTACTTCCGAGCAACAGTTTCTTGAAGAATACCTCGGCCTGCAGCAATTGCGGTTCCGTGAAAAATTTGATTACCGCATCGATATTGATCCTTCCATCGACACGGATGATTTTTTTATTCCTCCGATGCTCGCGCAACCTTTCGTGGAGAACGCGATCGAACATGGTTTGCTTAACCGGGAGGGAAAAGGTTTTATCGGCATCCGCATCTACATGGAAAACGCCGTGCCCTGGTACGAAATTGAAGATAACGGGATCGGCTTGAAAATTTCAGGAGAGCGAAAGGCAGAACAGCGGAAAGCGCACCGCTCGCTGGCAACAACCATTACGCTTGAACGCCTTGCTACTTTTGATTTAACTAACGCAGGCGCTTTGCAAATTATCGACAAATCAGAAACCGGAACCGGCGAAACAGGTGTAAAGGTTCGCTTTCAAGTGCCTTCCCGAGAATACAATTAAAAAAATGATCAGAACTGTTGTTATCGACGATGAAGAGAGCAATGTGGAATTGATTTCCAATCTAATTCAGCTCTATGCACCCAACCTGCAGCTGGCAGGCGTAGCGCACTCTGTTGCATCAGGCTGTCATGTGATCCTTCAGCAAAGGCCGGAGCTGGTTTTTCTCGATGTGCAAATGGGAGACGGAACCGGCTTTGATCTGCTGAAACAATTGGGAAATATAAATTTCAAAGTGATATTTATTACCGCGCACCAGGAATTCGCTATAGAAGCTTTTCATTTTTCTGCGCAGGATTATTTGCTCAAACCGGTTTCCCCGTCGCAGCTGATGTCCGCTATCCAAAAAGCAGCGCAGGCAATCAGCAACGACGAGCTTCGTTTAAAGTTGGATACATTGCTCAGCAATTTTGAAGAATCGTCCGTGCGGAAAAAGAAAATTGTGCTTAAAACACTGGAGCGCGTATATGCCGTGAGCAGCAATGAGATCATACGCTTTGAAGCAGACGGAAGCTACACAACCGCCTATTTGCAGGATGGGAAAAAAATTGTGGTTTCGCGTTTGCTGAAAGATTTCGAGGATTTGCTCGGTGGATGCGAATTTTTTCGCGTGCACCAGTCGCACCTGGTCAACCTGGATTTTTTATTCTGCTTTGAAAAAGGCGATAGTGTTATTGTGCTGAAGGATCAATCGGTCATTCCCGTGTCAGCAAGAAAAAAAGAGCTGCTACTGAAGTTCATTCAACCGGGCTGATCTTTTTATATACTCTCACGTATTTCTTTCTGTGGCCAACGTTTATCAATGAAGCGGCTACGAATGTAAATCTTCCGTCTCCCTGTCTTTTCCCTGTTTCATCTTTGTGTGGTTATTAACAGTTCACACTTAATTTTTAAATAGATGAAAAAAACGATCAGTAAATGGAAGCTCGCAGCAATTGCGGGACTTTTTGCCGGAACCATGTTTGCGCAGGTGCCGGAATATCAATGGGTCAGCGGACTGAATAGTACCACGACCGGGGCAGCAAGCGATGGATATTCGGTTGCCGTTGACATATACGGAAATGTATACAGCTGCGGTGATTTTGAAGGTACGGTCGATTTTGATCCGGGTCCGGGTGTTTACAACATGACCTCCAGCAGTTGGGCAATCTTTGTGCGAAAGCTGGATGCCTTAGGTAATTTTCAATGGGCACGAATGGTGCAGTCCGTGTCCAGGATAGAAGCGCTAGCCCTTACTGCCAATGAAAGCGGCGTCTATACAACCGGTTATTTTATGGGGACTGCTGATTTTGATCCGGGCGCAGGTGTCCAGAACCGGAGCACTGCCGGCAACCAGGATTTGTTTGTAATGAGCCTGGATGTGGCGGGTAATTACCTTGGTTTTTACCAGCTCGGCAGCACAGGAGTGGATCGCGGCTCCTCTATTGCAACCCGCGGAGGCCTGCTTTATGTGGCGGGTGTTTTCAGCGGCTCATGTGATGCCAACCCGAGTGTGATGGGTGTATCTACCATCACGTCAAATGGCGGCACTGATATTTGCATTGTGAAAATCAGCCCATCGGGAGGCTTTTCCTGGGTACGCGCCATGGGCAGTTCATCGAATGATGCATCTGGCGGAGCGGTCGG
>JBKJMR010000610.1:0-4125 GCA_046596275.1 Bacteroidia bacterium
GATATTGGGCGCGGTGCGGTTACGGGCAAGGTTACTGACAATGGAAAATTTATGGTGCCTTCACTGAGGAATCTTGCATTTACCGCTCCGTATATGCACGATGGAAGATTTAAAACACTGGAAGAAGTGGTAGAGTTTTATTCCACCGGCGTTCACGACTGCGCTAATATTGATTCTAAAATGGTAAGCGCGAAACAAGGCGGCGTTAAGCTTACCGAAAAAGAAAAAAGACAAATTGTTGCTTTTTTATTAACGCTATCCGATACTTCTTTTGTAAACGATCCTGCATTCAGCGATCCGTTTGTAAAATAAATTCCAGGAGAGAAATTATTTTATCTCCACAAAATCATCTTCCTTCTCACCACTGCGATCGTAATGCTTATGATTTGCTTCGGATATTTTTCCTGTTCCTTTGCTCACTTTATAATGCGAATAAGTCGACCAGCTTGAAACTTCCACGTAATAATAAGTTGGTTTTTCGGTAATGGTCATCGTAGTTCCCTTATCCATTTTATTATCCGGAACATGACCAATTTCATCACTTTTATTTATCGCGTTAAAAACAAATTCGATGCTTTTTTTATCTGAAGCTGTAGGATGATAGTATTTTACATTATCGCAATCGCCTGTAATGCTTCCTCCACTTCCTCCACCATACAGCGAAACAAAAAAACTATGATAATAACAGGAACCATTTGTAATCAATCGCACGGAAAGATCAAATTCCACGATCAGGCTTTTTGAATTTGCTTTTACCGTGATCAAATCATAATTCGCCGGATCAAATTTCGGATCATTTACTTTTTTGATCGCCAGCTTTATCAATGAATCGCGGCCAAGCGCTTTTAGTGAATCCAGCTTGGTTTGTGCATGCAGATTGACAAAGCACAAATAGAAAAATAATACCGCGCTTATTTTTTTCATGACTTATGATTTTATTGCACCGGTTTATTACCAGATGCTTTAATAAAAGGAATTCCATAAGACGATTAAACAACGCAAGGATTCAAAAGCGTAACCGAAGAATCAGCAGTGTCAAACGTAGCCTTCGCGCCAACAGGAAAAGTGAATTTATCGCGTACGTGACCGAAATTAAATCCGCTTGCAACAGGTAAATTAAGTTTCCCGAATTTCTGCTGAAAAACCTCCTGCAGCGTAAATGATTTTTCCGGCTCTTCTGCCTCACACTTTGCACATTTGCCGAAAATAATTCCCGCAGCCGAAGATAAGGTTCCGGTCAATTCTAATTGTGTAAGCAACCGGTCCACCTGGTAAGGTTCTTCTTCTGTTTCTTCAAAAAACAAAAGTGATCCTGTTGTATCCGGAAGATATCCTGTTCCAATGAGGCTGTTCCAAACGGTAAGATTTCCACCGAATAATTTTCCGGTTGCACTTCCTTTTGAAAAAACAGTCAACGGTTCTGCAACAGGCTGGATCATTTTCAAAGCTTCTCCATCTTTAACTAAACGCAGGAAATTTTCCATTGTAAATCCTTCCAGCGTGGAGTTGCCAACAGGTCCGTGAAAAGTAATGAGCCCTGTTTTTTTATAGATGGCGAGCAGCAATGAAGTGATGTCTGAAAATCCGCAAATGATTTTTGGATGTTGCCCGATCAGATTAAAATCAAGGTGATTAAAAAGTCGTGAGCAGCCCCAACCACCGCGCATGGCAATGATCGCGCTTACATTTTTATTTGCAAATAGCGCATTCAATTCTCCTGCACGAAATTCATCAGTACCTGCGAGATAGCCGGATTGTTGCTTGAGCGTTTCACCATGCAACACACTAAATCCCTGCGATTCAAATGCGACTGTTGCTTTCTGAATGGAATCTGCGTTGAAGATGGCGCCGGCGGGAGCAGTTAATGCAATCGTGTCGCCTTTTTTTAATCGCGGTGGAAGAATAATCTTTTCTTCTTCTGTCAACTTAATTTCCTGCGAGGAATCCGCGCGCAGATTTCCGGCCATTAATCCTGCTGCTGCAAGTGCAGATTTTTTCAGGAAGGAACGGCGGTTATTATCGGGAGAAGACATGAGCTAATTTAGTTAATTGACAGAAGACAATTTGCTGATGCAAAAAAAAGGCCGCCTTTATGTAAGACGGCCTTTCTGAAAACTGATTTTATTTAGTTCGAAGATTGATTCAACACTTTAAAGATCTCATCGAGCTTTGGTGTGAGAATAATTTCTGTACGGCGATTTTTTGCACGTGTGCTCGCAGATGTACCTGCTTCCAAAGGAACATATTCACCACGACCAGCAGCAGTAATTCGTTTCGGGTCGATCTTTCCGTTTGCCAATAAAATTTTAGTGACTGCAGTCGCACGTATAACGCTCAGGTCCCAATTATCCTTCATGTCACCGGAACCTTTGTATGGAACATCATCTGTATGTCCTTCTACCATAATATTGATATCCGGGTTTTGCTCCAGGACTTTCGCTAATGATTTAAGCGCCGATACTCCTTCCGCCTGCACAACAGTGCTTCCTGAAGCAAAAAGCAATTTCTCATCCATCGACACATAAATTTTTCCGTCACGCTGTGTGATCGAAAGGCCTTTTCCTTCAAAGCCTAACAAAGCAGCTTTTACTTTTGCCTGTATCGCATTGATAGCAGAATCTTTTTTGGTCAGCGCATTTTGCAATTCCATCACACGCGCTTCACGCTTCTTCAATTCGATAGAAAGTGAATCGAGTGAGCGTTTCTGCGCTTTGAGACGAACATCCAAACGTTTAAGCGAATCTTCTTTCTGGATCAATTGCTCTTGTGATATATTCAGCTTTCCAACGAGCTGGTTGTTTTCGTTGGTCTGGCGATTCATCAGATCTTTATTTTGCTTAAGCAGCAATTCATAATTCGCAGTAAGCTGATCATACTGGTTGCTCAGCAAACGATAACGCATGCCGCAACCAAGTGTATCGTTCTGTAGCAATGACGCTTGTTTCCTGCTTTCCGCAAGCTGGCGATCGAGCTCTGCAGATTTCGTTGCATAATCCGAATTCTCTTTTCTCAATTTATCACGCTCGCTTTCTGCTGCAATACGATTTGCTTTCTCAGCTTCGTATTTATTACTTGTAACGCAGGTGGAGAAAAAGAAAGCCACGAAAAGCGCAAGACCGGTTATTTTGAAACGCATAGTTTTTATAGTTCTGTTATAAGCAATCAAAGATAGGTCAGGACGTGAAAATCCCAGCAAATTACCAATGAAGTTATTAACTGTTAATTGGTGATTTCGTACGCAACCAAGCGCAGTTATTTTCCGTTATATAACAAGAAACATGCCTTTTTGCATAAAATTTGGTGTGTTCTCAATGACCTTCATAACACGTTTTGACCCATGGAACGCCTGAGCAAAGACTGGATTACCGAAAATCATATTGATTTCGAATACAAAAAATATGTGCTGCTTGCTTATTTGCAACACGTCGACGCATCATTTAAATCAGTGAAGCTTTACCCTGCGCTTGCTGATCTTATCGAACATTACAAGACTGCAAAAGCCATAAAAGAAAATAAATCCAACATTGCGGCACATTTTCCTCATCGTTTAAAGGGAATCGACGGCGAACATTTTCGTTTGGAATATGAAAAAGTGATTGAAGATGACAAGCTCATGATCGAGCTGGAATCTATCCTGGATTATTCCTTACCGAAATTTACTGAATGGCTGCACGAAGGAAAGCAGCTGTATGATTTCCTCGAGCATGAGATTCATATCACCCAGGTTGGATTGTTGCCGCTTGATGCAAGTGTTGGTTATCTTTTTCTGAAAGATGCGTCTGCCAGCACACAAGTGTATTGTTTTACCGTTTCGCTTTTCGAGCAGCCTGATGCGGTGTGGCGGGGCGTGCATACCGAATTTGTCCGCTCGTATTCGAAAAGCATTTCACATACTTTCGAATCAATAAAATCTGATTTAATAAGCGGAAATAAAAAGCTTCCCAATCCCGCAGTATTCGCAGCCGAAACCGGTCTGAAAATTCCGATCGAAGAAACGTTTCTGCCGATTGCAAAGAGGATGTTAATTAAAGAAGTGTCTTAGGGGAACGAATTACGACGGGAACGAATTACGACGGGAACGAATTACGAATCAAAACGAATATACGAATGGGGGGGGACGAATTA
>JBKJMR010000705.1:0-6983 GCA_046596275.1 Bacteroidia bacterium
CAAACGGCTGGTGAGTGATTTTAAGATCGAATCAGAAGAAGGAAAAGGAACGGTTGTAACCATAATTAAGTGGAAGAATGGCTAAAGAGGGCTTTTTTACTTTTAAGATTGAAGAACGAAGCTATGTTTCTTTGGCAAAAAAGGAGATTCGGAAAATGGTGCTCGATGCAGGATTCTCTGCAGGCAAAGCCGGGGAAATTGACATCATTGTTGCCGAATTATCTTCCAATTTAATCAAGCACGCGGATAATGGCGGTGAGCTGATCTGCAGAATCTCTAATGAGTCAGAGAAGACTAAATTTTTTGAAATATTTTCCATTGATCGCGGACCCGGTAATAACGACATGCAGAAAATGCTTCGTGACGGGATTTCTTCCACAAACACATTAGGTCATGGCTTAGGTGCAATTACAAGGCTAAGTGATTTTTCGCAGGTGTTTTCCATGCGTAAATGGGGCACAGTCGTTTATTCGCAAAAATTCGCTGTGCCTCCCGGGAATTACATTCCTAAAGCTCCGATCTGTATTAAATCCATCCAGGAATCCTATCCAGGGGCAACTGTTTGCGGTGATGGGGTCTGTGTGAAATATTTAAGAACCGAAACACAAATTTTTGTGGGTGATGGCCTTGGTCACGGCATATATGCCCATGAAGCTGTGCAGGCTGCGATCACTGCTTTCAATGAATGTGGTGAGAGTGATCCTGTTGAACTTTTGAGGTTTATTCATAACAAGGTAAAAAGAACGAGAGGACTTGTCGGGAGCATTGCCATTTATAATCATGAGCAAAAGAAATGGAAGATGGCCGGCGTCGGAAATATTGCCACACGTTTATATAATGGATTGGAATATAAAAATTACGCTCCTCATAATGGAATTATCGGGTTGAATATTCCAAGCACCATGAAGCCCCATGAAGCCGAAGCCGAAAAATTTCAAATCATTGTAATGGCTTCAGATGGCATCAAAACCAAATGGGATTTATCCAAATACACCTCCATTTTAAAATATGATCCTTCCATACTCGCTGCATCTGTTTTTATGGACAATGCAAGGAAAACAGATGACATGACCCTGCTGGTAGGAAAAATAAACATGTAGCATGATCGAAATTGTTAGAATAAATCTCGACAATGAGATGGATCTGATCCTGGCGCATAAGCGAACGATGAAATTATCGGAGCTATGTGGTCTTGGCATTCCGGCACAAACAACTTTTGCTACTGCAGTTTCCGAAATAGCACGATGCGCGATCAGCTTTGGAAAAAAATCTCACCTCGTGCTTTCTATCGACACGATCAAGATAAATAAGAAAGAAATTCTCGCCACGGTGTATGATGCTATTGACCTGAGCGCGGAAAATTCTGAAGCATTCTCCTATGCAAAACGCTTAATGGGCAATTTGCAGTCAGTAAAAAATAAAGACTTCTATGAAATTGCCCTTCGCTATCTGATCCCTTTCGGTGGAACTATTTCAGAAGCAAAAATTAAAACCTTCAGGGATTATTTTAAAGACGAGGCTCCTATTTCTCCTTATGATGAAATAAGGAAAAAAAATCTCCAGCTGATTGATCTTTCCAACAAGCTGCAGGAAAGCGAGAAGCAATACAAGATGCTTACCGACACATTACCTCTGATGATGTTTGCGATCAATCAGAAAGGTGTAGTAGTGTATGCCAATAAGTGGCTGAAAGATTTTATGGGCAATCCGCCATCACAGATCACTACCATCTCCTGGCAAAGTATGGTGCACCCTGAAGAGTACAAAGAAATATGGAAAGCCTGGGATAAATCACAAATTGAAAAAACACCCTTTCGTGTACAAGGAAGGCTTAAAGGGAAAGATGGAAATTATCTCTGGCATTTAATTACAATTGTGCCCGTTAAAAATGAGAAAGAAGTGTTATCCAATTGGATCGGTTTTTTCGTCGACATCAATAACCAGAAGCTGATCGAACAGGCGTTGCAAGACAATAAGGAGCTGAAGTCGGCCCAGGCAGCGTTGGAAGAATACCAGCGGCAATTAGAAGAAAAGATCAGCGAATTAAAAATCAGCAATCATAGCCTTGAACAGTTCGCTTTCATAGCAAGTCATGATCTGCAGGAACCGCTGAGAAAAATTAAAACCTTTTCGAATCTTCTTGTTGATGAAATGCAGCTGACCGCTCCACAGCAAAAATATTATAATACAATTAAAAAATCGGCCGACCGGATGTCGACATTGATTGCTGATGTATTAGCGTATTCACGTATTCCGAACCTTAGCGAGAGCTTTGAAGAAACCGACCTTGGTATCATATTGCAGAATATCCTTATCGATTTTGAATTATTGATCAGCGAAAAAAATGCGGTGATCAATATTAAAAACATGCCGGTCTTAAATGTGAGCCCATTACAGATCTCACAGTTGTTTTCTAATTTGATCCATAATGCTTTAAAATTTACTGATCGACCACCTGTTATTGATATTACATCGGTAGAGCTAAGTGACGACGAAGCATCAGGCATTACCGGCCTTGATGCACAAAAGAAATATTTTCATATCACCGTGCAGGATAACGGAATTGGTTTTGATCAGCAATATTCAGAAAAAATATTTACCATATTTCAACGATTAAGAGAAGTTGAAACCACCGGAACGGGCATAGGCCTGGCCTTGTGTAAAAAGATTATTGAGAATCATGCCGGTGTAATTACTGCCACAAGCGAACCCGGAAAAGGAGCAACGTTTAATGTTTATTTGCCCTGGTAGAAATCAGTGCAGTAAATAGATTACGATTTCTCCCCGAGCGCTTTTTTCATCGTCTCCAAAAAAACTTCCGGAGGCTGCGCACCCGAAACAGCATACTTCCTGTCGAATACAAAAAATGGAACGCCACGCACACCGATTTGCCCTGCAAGCTCAATATCCGCTTCTACTTCATCAGCGAAAATGCCTGAATCAAGAATAGCTTTTGCTTCTGTTTCGTCAATCCCCGCTTCACCTGCAAGCGCTATTAATGTTTCATGATCAGCAGTGTTTTTTCCATCGATGAAGTAAGCTTTGAACAATGCTTCTTCCATCTGATCGCCGAGATTTTTTCTTTTCGCAAGCTGGATAAGACGATGCGCATCAAATGAATTGGCTACAATCGATTTATCAAGATTGTAATTCAGGCCAACTTCTTTCGCCATTCCTGAAACACGTTCGTTCATTTCTTTCGCCTGTTCGAGCGACCAACCTTTTATTTCTGAAAGATATTGGTTGATACTTTTTGCCGGATCAGTTATTTGATCAGGATTAAGCTGGAAACTTTTCCATTCAATTTCAACCGCTTCTTTTCCTTCGAATTCCGAAAGCGCTTTTTCAAATTTCCTTTTGCCGATATAACAAAAAGGGCACATTACATCTGACCAGATCTCAACTTTCATGTTTTCTTCGTTTATGTTTTTTATGGAATGCAAAGTAGGGGAATTGGGGTAATTAGGGTAGGGGAGGAAAAATAGATTTCATTTTCTCAATCCTTAATCTCCCAATTCCCCTTTTTCTCACCCCGCAATAATTCTCTTCCTATGCTTCGTTCCCCATTTATGCAATTCACCAATGAGCGGCTTTAATGTTTTTCCATACGGTGTAAGCTCATATTCCACGGTTACAGGCGAAGTATCATACACATGACGCGACGCCAGCTCATTTACTTCGAGCTCTTTTAATTCTTTCGAAAGCATTTTAGGAGTAAGTCCCGGAATTTCCCGCTGAATCTGCTTGAACCTTTTCTTACCGAATGTCAAGGCAAGAATGATTTGCAATTTCCATTTCCCGCTCAGGATATCCAAAGCATCTTTTACTGGCAAAAGCATTTTAGTGCATTCGCCCGTGGATAAATGGGAAGGACATTTTCTACGGTCATGTTCTGCTATTTCCATGTACAAATGTACACAGAACCAGTTTCCTTTTCATACTGGTTTCCTTTAGTATACCGGTATCCAAAAGGAAAGCAATACCAAACGGATACTTAATCACCTCAAATTTGTGGCTGATTAACTAACTAAAAAATTAAAACCATGTCAACAAAAACAAAACGCATCCTTTCAATAATACTAATTGCAATTCCTTCATTGATGTTAGCTGCAAGCGCATTTATGAAGCTAAGCGGCTCACCGGAAATTGTGGACGGACTAACCAAAGGCGGTTTCGGTCCTTACATAATAATGCTGGGAATAATTGAACTGCTTTCTGTGGCGTTATTTATTTATCCGAAGACTTATAAAGTCGGATTTTTCCTACTGTGTTCTTACCTCGGCGGAGCAATTGCCGTTGAGCTTGCAAGTGGTCAGCCACCGGTAGCAGCTGTCTTTCTCGCGATTGTTTGGATAGCAGTTTTTCTGCGCGATAAATTTATGTTTGTGCCTGAAGTAAAAGCAGTCTGAGGGTACAAATAAAAAATGTCTCTGATACGTACGACATTATAATAAAAGGCCGATCAATTACGACCGGCCTTTTATTAGCACATTAACCGATTAGCACATTTTAATTATTCAGCACAATCTTTTTGCTTCCGGAAAGTTTTCCGTTTTCATAGACATTGATAAAATACATGCCTGAAGAAAGTCCTGCGCTGTTAAATTGTGTGGTAGGCGATGAAGGAATAACTTGCCACAAAATTCGTCCGCTCAGATCAGTGATCTCCATTTTAATTCCGTCAAGATTTACTTTATCGCTGAATTGAATTGTTGCCGCAGTTGAAAAAGGATTGGGGTAGAATGAAAAATCACCACTCAATAAATTTTCTTCAATTCCATCAGGCAGAATATTGATCACGAACGTTGTAGTATCACTCGAAACGCAATTCATTGCAATCAGCGTAACCGTAAATGTTCCGGTGGTAGTATACGTATGATTTGGATTTTGCAAAGTCGAAGTTGTCATATCTCCGAAATTCCAAAACCATGAAGTAGGCGTATTCAACGATTGATCTGTAAACTGAACAGGAATGAATACTGCCGGTGCAGCAGGCGTGTAGCTGAAGCTTGCAGCTGGCGCATTGCCTACAGGTGTAGAAGTCCAGCTGGCAGCAAATCCGGGCCCGATAATCGACCAGTCGGAAGAGAAAACCAGGAATAAATTACCAGAGGTAGAATTAATTACGGGCGGCAAAACATTTCCGGTATACGAGCCGATCAGCGGCGCTGCTGTTGTTGTGCCATCGTAAATGGTTAGATAATCGTAATTCCATTCCAGATCGAAAGCAGAAAAAGTCAGCTGCAGATTAGAACCACATGGATTAATAAGAAAACTGCAAAATTCCTGGTCGACATAATCTCCTGTTGGTCCGCCTGAATCATAAATAACTCCATTGTTGGAATTCATTACTGTATTCTGGCAAATGTTCGCTGAATTCACCACGTTGATATATGTGATCTGCGTGATGCTGTCGGAGCCAAAAGAATTTGTGGCAACTAATTTCACCGGGAAAATTCCTGCTGTGCTGTAAAGAATGTTTGCCGGATTTTGCACGAATGAAGTTCCGGGAAATCCACCTGTGAATGTCCAGTTCCATGAAGTTGGCGCATTCAATGTAAGATCATTGAAATTAATTGTAGTGCCCACCGGGATGGTTGTCATGTTCGCAATAAAATTCGCATCAGGAGGAAGTGCATTCGCGATAAAATAAACCATGTAATCTTCCACCTGTCCGCGCTGTGGCGTATAACATCCGCTTGTGATCACGTTTGCCGATTCATCAGAAATAACACGCATCCGCAAGCGTGTATTCAGAGTGGCAGAAATTGGGGTGTTCACAACTCCTGTATGCGTTACAAGCGAAGAACCTGCATCTGTATAAATAAGCTCATTCGTATTATTAAATATTCCGTCATTATTATAATCGATCCATGCGCTTACACGTTCAGGATAAGTAGCTGAATTCGAATTGACAGAAATATTGATTGCATACGAGCTTCCTGCAACCATCAGCGAAGAATCGGCACAGGTAAAATCACTGTAATTTTCTACACCGTCCTGTGAAGTCCAGTTGATGGTATTGAAATTTACATTGGTGATTCCATATCCGCAGCAATACGATGTTGTGGCTGGTGTACAGGAAGCAGCAACAGGTCCGGGAAAATTATTTACTACAACTGCACCATTGATAACAAGCGTATCTGCACCCACGCAATTTCCTGTTCCGGTTGTGATCAATGTAACGTTGTATGATCCGGGAAGCAAATAGGTGTGCGTTGGATTTGCAAGCGTAGAATTATTTCCGTCACCGAAATCCCATTGGTAAGTAGTGCCATTCCAACTGTTGTTTGTAAATGAAACACTCGCAGGTGCTGAACAGGAAATTTGTGGTGTGGCGCTGAATGCTGCTGTAACAACACCTGTGAATGGCGTTCCTACTCCGACAGCATACCATGCATTTGCAGTTTGGATTACCTGGTTGGAGCATCCGCCGAAAAGATCATCAGCAGATTGAATTGCAAAATTAGCTGCATCGGCAAAAGTGGAATTCGGTGTGAGGTATACAGCAAGATTCCTGTAAGTAATTTGAATCGCATCAGGAATTCCGATACCTGTAACAGCGAAATTATTTCCAATGTCATTTGTTCCTGATCCGCCTGTTGTCAATAAATAATACCAGTAATTCTGAATCCCGGAATCATAGTGAACAATATCACCATTATTAAAAAACAAACCTGCATACGTATCCGCGCATTGAAACGCATTCGGATTCGACATGTCACGGAAAGGAGTTCCACCCATGCTTGGAATTACAATCTGGTCGCCGACAAACCATGTTGCTACGCTCGGACTGTAAATAAAACGAACGGTGTTCCCGACAATATCGCTGAACGATTCATTAAGCGCACCTGATTCACCTGCGTAAACAAGGCCGGCAGTGTGTTGCGTTACGCCATGTGTAAATTCATGACCGACAATTTCCAAAGAAGTAAGCGGGTAATATTGATTTGCATCACCATCACCGAAAAGCAATCCTGTTC
>JBKJMR010000032.1:0-4437 GCA_046596275.1 Bacteroidia bacterium
GAAAATATGTAACCGATGGACTTTCACGGAGTTTTGTAGGTATTGTAGGTTTGAGGTGTAATTTTTAAAATCACTTTTACTCTGGTGAAACACCTCCTCAACAAAACACTTTCCGTAAAACAAATAGTTGCACTCATACTTGTGCCGCTTGCACTTTTCGGATCGATGTGGTCGTTTATGACAAATGGTGAACCGGTGCTGGACAAGAATAAAAAACTTGTTGTAACCGACTCGGCAGGAAATAAAACGGTGGTGCTGCAGCTCGATACTTCGGCAATGGGTATGCTGCTGAACTACGTGGATTCGCTGAACACAGCGCCTGAACTTTTTGGTGGTAAATGGAGCTTTTGTCTTGTAGAAGTTGACAGCAGCAAACCGATAATAAATATAAACAGCAATGACGGTATGGTGCCGGCATCGGTGATGAAAATAGTGAGCACGGGAACTGCACTGAAATTATTGGGACCGGGATTTCGCTTCACAACATTGCTGCAATATGACGGAACAATAGATGCTGCAACAAAAACGCTCAATGGAAATATTTACATACACGGCGGCGGCGATCCTGCATTGGGCGCACCGACATACGGAAGCAGTGTGGATGCTGTTGTAAATGGTTGGGCGCAGGCGATAAAACGATTGGGAATCGACAGCATTGCAGGTGCTGTAATAGGAGATGCTGAATCGTATGAGCGCGATCCTGTTCCGGGTGGATGGACGTGGACGGATATGCAAAGTGATTATGGAAATGGTCCGTCGGGATTAAACATTCGTGAAAATCTTTACGACTTATTAATTACTGCATCGGGAAACGGAACAAGTATTCGCACATCGCCGCAAATTCCCGGATTGAAATTATACAACCAGGTAATTCACAATGCAGGAATCGGAAAATCGTATGCGTATGTGATGGGTGCGCCATTTCAATTTGAACGCACTGCGCTTGGTGAAGTTTCGTCTTCGTTACAAGAGCGCAGCGCCATTCCTGATCCCGCTTTATTTTGCGCGCAAAGTTTAAAATCGCAGCTGAAAGAATACGGCATCCCGATTCGTGATTCAGCAACGACATTGAGACTGATGAAATTAAATCGTTTGAAATCGGATGCAACAGGCGGACGAAAAGTAATTACATCCAATTCATCACCATCACTTTCTGAACTGGTGTATCATACCAACCAGGTTTCGCAAAATTTTTATGCTGAAAGTATTTTACGTGCGATTGCATATAAACAAAACGGATACGGATCAGGTACGTCAGCAGTAAACATCGTATATAATTTCTGGAGAAACCACGGTCTTGACCTGCGCGGAATTTGTATGGTGGATGGTTGCGGTTTATCCAGGTTGAATTCTATTACAACGCACCAGCTTGTAGAAATGCTTCGTGTGTTTGCAAAAGATTCTTCCGTGTTTCCTTCTTTTTACCGTTCGCTTCCAATTGCAGGAGAATCGGGAACAATAAGAAAGCTTGCTGACGGCACTGAAGCACAAGGAAACCTTCGCGCAAAAAGCGGCACAATGTCGAGAGTGAAATCATACGCCGGTTATGTAAAAACCAAAAGCGGAAAATTGCTCTGCTTCGCCATGATCGGCAATAACACGCTTTGGACTGAAGTGCAATTGCGCGATAAGTTTGAGAAACTGTTTGTGCTGATGGCGAGATTGCCATAGGGCTGCTTTGTCGCCTTCGATACAATTTTCGAATTAATTATTTCCAATTTCTATTTCATTTTCATTCGAAAATCACTCAGTCTGACAAGGGAGAAATTCTGCATTGTCGCCTTCGATACAATTTTCGAAATTAATTATTTCCAATTTCTATTGCATTTTCCTTCGAAAATCACTCAGTCTGACAAGGGAGAAATTGTCTTGTCAGATGTTCGCTTTTGTTAAAGTAACACGAAGGCAAATAAAATTAATAAAGCGAATGTATCGAAGACGACAAACAGCCAAGGTGACCACCATAGGCAACAACTGCAATTTCTCCCTTGTCAGACTGAGTGTTCGCTTTTGTTAAAGTAACACGAAGGCAAATAAAATTAATAAAGCGAATGTATCGAAGGCGACAAACAGCCCGGGCGCCAAACTAAAAATCCCCCGGCAATGCCTTAGCAGCAAGCACATCCGTATCATGCAGGAAATAAACTAATCTCGATTTTGCTTTTGTATTCATCGGATCATAGAAATAACGAAGGTGTGTGGTATCCATCGTTAAATTTCTGAATATTGCCGATGGTTGCTGGTACGCATAATAACCCGGTGCCATGATCACCTGGAAATCGGTTTCAACCACCCAATCGTGGTGACCGTCTTTCATCATTCCGGCGAGTAGCAGGTCGACAAATTTCCAGCCGAGCGGATGTTGTTTTCCCTTGATATTATAATCGCCGCATAGCGGAAGGAAACGTGTTTGTTTGTTGTATGGCTCTTTAACGCGCAGCACGATTAAATCAGGGTCTTGTTTATCCATGATCTTGATGCCGGGTTGTGCGAGCGCAACTTTTACAACCAATTGTAAAACTAAAAGTGCTGCTTTCGAAACAGGTTCCTGGTCGATGTGACGCAGGATTCCGAATATGCGCCCTAATGACTGACCGGTATTGAGCAGCTCAACACCATTCGCGCAGGCAACAGTTGCCACACGTTCCACTTTGAAAATAGTTTGCACCTGGCAAGCCACACATTTGCCGACTAATCCGCCACGGCTTGAGGTGATGATGTCAACTGTTTTTGCAAAACTTCCGAGTGGTGTGAGCAAGCTGAAAAGCTTATCTGCATTTTGCTGTGGCGAATCTACAATAGAAGGATGATCGAAGCCGATGACCTGCTCGTATTTTTTTCCGCCGAGAATATCTTTTTGTATCCAGTCAAATTTTGTCGTCTTCGTTCGTTCATTTCCGGAATTAAAAAGATCGCCGTATGATTTCTGGATGCTTGAAATCGTTCCGTGGATCAGCAGCAATGTTTTTTTATTCTTGTCAATTTTCTTCGCAATATCTCCATCAGCAATTGCCAGGAACGTATTACTCGCTGCATCAAACAATTTAATCCCATACGGATTATCGAGCTCGCGCAATTTATCTTTCACATCGCCGACAGTAGATTTTAATGTGATCGCACTCCGGAAGGTCATCACTTTAATTACTGTCTGGAATGGACCGTCAACAGATTTTTCGGGAACATCAAAAATATAGGTGATGCGATCTTTTTTGCCTAAAGGATCAACCGTCTGCGGCAAAATATATTCGAACACACCTTCCTGCGATGTGGTATCGCTTAGCTCCGTATGCTGAAGAAAAGTTAGTGCATGTTCGCCTTCATTCAATGTAATTGTCAATCGCATTTTGCGTGAAGCGAGATCAGTAAAGGCAAGATCTTTTAGCGAAATAAATTTTTCAGTAACACTCTTTATATCCGGATTTATATCAGAATACAACGCACACAATTGCTGCGCTTCCTGCTGGATCTTTCTTCCGCGATTGGTAAAGCTGTTGTTTCCTACTTTCGAACAAACAATTGCACCGCTCCAACTATTTGTAATGGAAGCGTTATCCTGCCGGCCGAGTGTTGCCCAGAAATCGGAAGTGTCAGCATTTTTTTCAAGCAATTTTTTAATCACGATACCCAGCGAATCCTGGTCGGTAACGGGAAGATAAAGATCGCGGATGGTATTGTTTCTTTTAACGGAGATGGTATTCTGGAGAGGCATAGGAGAGAGTTTCGAGAAAAATACAAGAAAAAACATAAATAATCAATCAATTATTTAAAAATGACTGCATTTTTTACAACTGGAATAATGAAAAATTTAAAACTCATGTAGCAGCGAACACTTTTTTAAAGCGCACTTTCGTAAGGTTTTAATCGTTGCTGTAGCGTCAATTTGTATTTTTTAGACGGCTTGTACCTTATTATCGATGGTCGGCGGGTTAATAACCATACAATTCACTCTGTTTTCGATGGTTGGCCTCTTCGGTTTACGCGCTGAAAGCCTTGATTTTATTGGGTTTTAGTATATTTTAAGAAATGAGCGGACAGAAGAAAACACAGTAAATCCGTGTGCTGTACGTTCTTTAGATTACATTTGCTCACGATAAAAAAATTAATTCGAAAAATGAAAAAAATCCTCATCCTTCTGCTGGTTGTTCCTTTCATGTTCTCCTGCAAAAATGAACCTGAAACAGATCCTGTCAAAGACAGTCTGACCAATGAAACTGCAAAGCTTACCGGAGTGAACAGCGAACAAGCTGCTTCCCTGGATTCTTTCTTCCGCGCTATGAACGACATCCAGGCTAACCTCGATGAAATCAAGCAAAAAGAAAAGATTATCAGCAAAGACACCGCTGGTGGTGATGTTGCAGGTCGCAAACAACAGATCACAAATGACATTCAGTCCATCTATGATATGATGGTTGAGAATAAACAGCGTCTTGCTACTGC
>JBKJMR010000045.1:0-2789 GCA_046596275.1 Bacteroidia bacterium
ACTTTGAGGAACATGGTGCGTGCGATTGTAGGAACATTGATTGACGTAGGACGAGGAAAACAAACGCTGGATGATGTGCACCGCATTGTGCAATCGAAGCAGCGTTCGCAAGCGGGCACTTCGGTTCCTGCAAACGGACTTTTTTTAACTGATGTGAAATATCCAGTTGAATATAATTTATAAAAAAAACCACCAACCTTTTTTGACCACCAACCACCAACAAAAGAAAATGAGTGCTGTAACGGGAAAAACATTTGACTGGAGTTTGTTGCGGCGTATTCTCGGATACACGCGGCCTTATCGTGGGTTGTTTGCATTGGGAATTTCGCTGACGATCATCCTTTCATTTCTGTCGGTAGGTACGCCTTTGCTGATCCGGCATATTATGAATACGTATGTGCATCATAGTGCAAATCCGGCGGAAAATGAAGTGTCGCAGCATTATCTTTTGTTGTTTTGTTTGGTAATGCTTGGTCTTACGATCCTGCAATCGGTTTTGCAATTTGTAAACGGTTACAGCACGAGCTTGCTTGGTCAGCGTATCGTTCGTGATTTGCGTTTGCAGGCGCACAAAAAAATAATTCATTTTAAATCGCGCTATTTTGATCAGACACCAATCGGGATGCTGGTTACGCGTGTGGTTTCGGATATTGAAGCGATCAATGATGTTTTTGCGCAGGGGTTTATTGTCATCGCGGGTGATATGCTGACGATCGTGGTTTATCTCGCTGCGATGCTGATCGTTGATTGGAGAACTACACTGGTTGTGCTTTCAACTGTTCCGATCATGTTTCTTGCAACGTGGTGGTTTAAGAATGCGGTGAAAGCTTCGTTTACGGATGTACGCAACCAGGTTTCACGCCTGAATACTTTTGTGCAGGAACATATTACGGGAATGAAAATCGTGCAGGTTTTTAACCGTGAAAAAGTAGAGATGGAACGCTTTCGTGATATAAACGGAAAACACCGTGATGCGAATGTGCGTTCTGTTTTATATTATTCGATCTTTTTTCCGGTTGTCGAGATCCTTGTTTCCATTTCACTTGGTTTGCTTGTGTGGTATGCGGGTATTCGCATTTTTGATCATGTTGCTGAGCCGGGCAATGTTACTTTTTTCGTTTTGCTGATCAATAATTTTTTCCGCCCGATACGCATGTTAGCTGACCGGATCAATACGCTGCAGATGGGAATGGTTTCTTCTGAGCGTGTTTTTAAAGTGCTGGATACTGATTCTGTCATTGCTGATAATGGAACTGCGGAGATGAATGCGGTGAAAGGCAATGTTTCTTTCCGCGATGTCTGGTTTGCTTATAAAGAAGAAGAGTATGTGCTGAAAGGAATTTCATTTGAAGTGAATGCAGGAGAAACAATTGCAATTGTCGGCGCAACCGGTTCGGGAAAAAGTTCGATGATGAATTTGCTTACCCGTTTTTACGAATACAATAAAGGTGAAATTCTGATCGATGGAAAAAATATCCGCGACTACAAGCTTGAATCATTGCGCAGTAATATCGGGCTGGTATTGCAGGATGTATTTTTATTTTCGGATTCGATTTTAAATAATATCACCTTGCGTAATCCGGAAATTTCACTTGCGCAGGTGGAAGCAGCGTCGAAGGCTGTTGGTGCGCATGATTTTATTTCGAAGTTGCCTGGCGGTTATGATTTTGATGTGCGCGAACGTGGCGGAATGCTTTCTGTGGGACAACGCCAGCTGATTGCATTTATCCGTGCGTATGTTTACAATCCGGGCATTCTTGTGCTTGATGAAGCGACTTCTTCCATTGATACAGAATCGGAAATTCTCATTCAGCGCGCGACAAAAATGCTGACGAAAGGAAGGACTTCGATTGTTATTGCGCATCGTCTTGCTACTATTCAAAATGCAAGCCGGATACTTGTTGTCGATCATGGTGAGATCATTGAATCGGGAACGCACCAGGAATTGATTAAGAAGGAAGGCCAGTACAAACGATTATTTGAGCTGCAGTTCAAGCAGGATTTGGTTGCTTAAATTTTTGCGTGAAGCTGATTGTCATCAACAATTTTCGGATAGGAAGTTCTGTCAATAAAATTTAACTACTTTAGAAGCATGGCAAAACATTACGACGACGATAACAACCTCCCTGATCTTAATAAGGTCATTGAGAAAGTAAACAAGCACGTGGATACGCGGCTTGAATACATCAGGCTTCTTGTTTCTGAACAAGTGGCGATTGTTACTTCGAAATTGTTAACGTTAGCAGTTGTTCTTACCCTTTTTCTTTTCTTTTTCCTCTTTACAAATATTGCTGCGGCTTTTTGGATCGGAAAATATTTTGATAATTATGCAATCGGATTCGGTTCCGTTTCTTTGTTCTATTTATTGATCGCGGTAGTTTATTTGCTACTTCGTAAACCTGTTTTCGAAAAACGAATGCAGGATACAGTCATCAATTCACTTTACCCTGAAAAAGACGAGGAGGACGAAGATGAGTAATTCGAATAACACAGGAATGCGCAGGCTTCGTAAAGACAAAAAGCGTCTGCAGGCTCAGATCGCGCAAGAAAAGCTGGAACTCTTTGAAGCTGTTGAAGAATATAAAGATTCGTTGTGGCCCGTTCAGGTCATTGGTAAATTCAGGAAAACTGCGGAATCACTTTCCGAAAATAAATTTTTGATCATCGGCGCACAGCTTGCTTATGCTGCTTTAAGCACTGTAAAGCAAAGGGTAGTTGCGGAAGAGGAAGAATCAAAAGGCGGAATGAAAGAGTTCCTGAAAAGTATGGTGGGAAATTTTATTCAGCAG
>JBKJMR010000447.1:0-6972 GCA_046596275.1 Bacteroidia bacterium
GCGATATGCTTGAGGTCTTCAAGAAATTTCGCAGGCTCCATTTCATGAATGCGCACACGCAACAAGGAACCCATCGAAGCCTGTACTACTTTCGGATTCCATGCTTCAGCGCTGTCGGGAGAACAAATAATATCGCGAATGCCGAACCAGTCAGCGATGCGGATGATGGTGCCCAGGTTTCCAGGATCACGAATTCCATCAAGCAAAATAGTATACGTGCTTAAAAGTTCTTTGATATCAAACACGTATTCCTGCATTTTAACAACAGCAAGTACGTGCTGCGGTGTAACGAGCGAAGAGATCCTTTCAAGCTCATCTTTGGTTACGGAAATCGCCTCACCGGCTTTTTTAACGATTTTACTGTTTTCTTTCAGCCAGTCAGCCGTTGCAAATAAAGATTCTACAACAAAATCGGATTGAAGAATTTCGGGGACCAGCTTATCACCTTCCGCAATGAAAAGCCCGTGTTCATTGCGGAATTTTTTTTGTCGCAACGCACGGAGCAGGCTCAACTTCGATTTAGTCAACATACAAACGTGAATTAGTGTTGCGGCTTGTTATCTTTCGGTACGGTGATGGCATTATCTTTGCGAAAATACGCCGAACTTCCTATTACCGAACCTTGCCACTAAATAAATCATATTTTGTCTTTATCCTGTTTGCGCTGTGCGTGATCCTCGGGTGGATGGGCTGTACTGCGAAACGGTTGGGCAAAGATGAAGTGATGCTCAAAAAAGTGATCATTCGCTGTGATGATCCGAAAGTGGATAAGGATGAAGTGTATGCTTACCTGAAACAAAAGCCGAACAGAAAATTGCTTGGTTTAAACAATCCGCATATTTTGAAACGCGGCAAACTCGGCTATTCGGTGTGGAATAAACATTTTCTTTCAAGCGGCGCAGGTTATCCTTTTTATCTCGCCATTCATAATCTTGTTAATCCCAAACGCGAAGCAAAAAGAAAAGAGCGCGCAACCGAACGTTATAGAAAACGTCTTGAACGTTATGCCCGTAATCCGAAAACTAAAAAGGGCCGTGATAAACGTCCACCGAAAGCACATCGCACAATTGGCCAGTTTTTATACGATATCGGTGAGCCGCCTGTTGTGCTTGATACCGCTCAAACAGCACGATCAATTCACCAGGTAACAGAATATTTGCACAACAAAGGTTACTTCGACGGCACAATCCGTGATACTATTATTTTTCCGCCATCGCAAAAATGGAGAAAGAAAAAAGTGATCCAGGGATTTATCGTTACACCAGGGCAAGCGTACACGATCAATAAGATCAAATGGAAAATTCAAGATCCCGGCATCAGCTACGATCTGCAGAACGACACAGCTGCTCAATTTTGCCTGCTTAAATACGGTGAGAATTTTGACCAGGATAATTTTGAAGAGGAGCGCGATCGCCTCACACGTTCATTGCGGAATAACGGGTATTATAAATTTTCAAAAGATTACATTCATTTCAGCGTGGATTCTGCTTTAGGAACGCACCAGGTAAATGTGATCATCATTATTGACAAGCAAGAAGTTCAGACAAACGACAGCACCTGGATAAAAACAAATCACCAGCGTTATACGATCAGGAATATTTATGTAAAATCACTTGGAAGCATTCAGCTGCGTGATGATGCGCAATACGATACAACTTATGTGCGCGAGATTGCTTTCCTGCGTAATATGGGAATGCGCGACGGACTTCCGATTGAAGAAGTGTTGAAATTCAAACCTGAAATGCTTTTATCACGAATTTCATTCCAGGCACGTGCGCTTTACAGGCAGGTAGATTATGAAGCAACGTATCGCCAGCTTACAGCGCTTCGTGTTTTCAGGCAAGTTGTCATTGATCCGAAAGAAGTGGATGGTGATAAGCTGGATATTTATATAAAGCTTATTCCTGTTTCAAAACAAAATTTCATCACACAGTTTGAAGCCACCACGAATACCGGCACAAGCTTAGGAGTTGGCGGATCATTCGGATATGAGAATACTAATCTTGCACGCGGAGCAGAAATATTAAAGTTCAGCGTTAAAGCAGGTACTGAAGTTCAGCAGACGCTTAACGGCACAGAGGTAGAAGGCGGGCTGAATTTTAATACGGTTCAGGCAGGGTTTGAATCTTCACTGAATATTCCGCGTGAATTTTTTCCGTTCAATTATTTAGTCTCAAAAAACAAACCGGTTGCCAGGCAGATTACGGAAGACCGCAGAACTGTATTCCTGGCTTCATTCAATTACCAAAGCAGGGTCGATTATGACCGTTCGCTTGCCAATTTATCCTACGGTTACACGTTCCGCATACGCCGGCTTGAAACACCTGAAAAACCTGCGCGCGATTTCGGAAGAATTGCTTTTTTCCCAATTGAATTGAACGTGGTAAAAGTTAAACCGCGCCAGGGTCTCATCGACCTTCTGCAAAATCCTGATCCGCTTTTGCGTTATCGTTTTACCGATCATCTTATTACTGATTGCAGGATAACCTACGTGGTTAATACGCAAACTCAACAACGGCGGAGAGTCTTCTTTCTAAAGACAGATCTGGAATTTTCCGGGCTTTTATTACGCCCGTTGTTTAAAGCATTTAATGCTACTGCGGTAGATAACTCGTATCAAATTGCAGGAATTCCTTTTTCGCATTATGTGAGACTTTTTGTTGATGGCAGATACAATCAACCGATAGGCGATCATCAAAATGTTGTCATGCGTGCTGCAATCGGAATTGGTGTTCCGCTTAGAAATTTCCCTACGCTTCCATTGGAGAAAAGTTTTTATGGTGGCGGTGCAAATGGTATTCGTGCGTGGGAAGCAAGAACGCTTGGACCCGGTTCATACATTGTTCCGAGCGATCAGAAATATGCGCAGTTCGGCGATGTTCAATTAGAGTATAACCTCGAATATCGTTTCAGAATTACAAAAACGCTAAATGGCGCTGTATTTTTTGACGGAGGAAACATCTGGGTGCTGAGACCAGATCCGCTACGTCCGAATGCGGATTTCAGCTTTAAAAATTTCCGTTTCCTGCAGGATCTTGCTGCCGGTCCGGGTGTAGGATTGCGTTATGACCTCAACTTTTTCATCATCCGTCTCGACTGGGGATTCAAGGTGCGCGATCCTTCTTATGAATATGGACAGCGCTGGTGGGTGGGTCAGCGTAAGTTGCAGAGCAATTTGAATTTTGGAATTGGGTATCCGTTTTAGAAAAAGGTTGGTTGTTGGTGTTGTGAAAAAGTTGGTGGTTGGTCGCCGGGGAAAGGTTGGTGTGTGACATATTTTTTTCAAAATCAATTATTCCACTTTAGTTGGTAGAATTACTTTGTTTTTACCATTAATGGCGCTAAAATCCTGTAATTCTCCTGAATTTTAGCTAATTCTTCGCATTTTTACCCTAAAGAAACCACCAACTAAAAACCACCAACCACCAACTTTTTTCTTACTTTTGGCCCCCTGTAACCACAACGCAGAAAAGTTCAATTAATAAAACGAATGGCGATTTCAAAAATCACAGACCTACTTGGATCACAGGCAGATAGCCTTTTGAACCACACTTGTAAAACCATTACTAAGGAGCAGATCCACCAACCGGGAGCTGATTTTGTAGACCGCATGTTTGCACCTACAAACCGTAATCCGCAGGTTTTGCGTAACCTTCAAGCCATTTATGGTCATGGACGTTTAGCAAACACAGGCTATGTTTCCATTCTTCCTGTCGACCAGGGAATTGAGCACTCTGCCGGCGCTTCCTTCGCTCCGAATCCTATTTATTTTGATGGAGAAAATATCGTGAAGCTGGCAATGGATGGTGGCTGCAATGCAGTGGCTACAACGTTTGGCGTGCTTGCATCTGTGTCCAGGAAGTACGCGCATAAAATTCCTTTTATTGTAAAGATCAATCATAACGAATTCCTCAGCTACCCGAATAAATACGATCAGATCATGTTCGGTTCGGTTGCAGAAGCATGGAATCTCGGTGCAGCTGCTGTTGGAGCAACTATTTATTTCGGTTCTGATGAATCTGCACGACAAATTGTAGAAGTAGCGCAGGCTTTTGAAGAAGCGCATCAGCTTGGAATGGCAACCATTCTCTGGTGCTATTTGAGAAATCCTGGCTTCAAAAAAGATGGTGTGGATTTTCATGCAGCAGCAGATTTGACTTCACAGGCGAATCATCTTGGTGTAACGATCCAGGCCGATATTATCAAACAAAAATTGCCGACAAATAATGGTGGTTACACTGCAGTTAATTACGGCAAAACACATCCAAAAGTTTATTCCGAATTAAGCTCAGATCACCCGATCGATCTTTGCCGTTACCAGGTTGCAAATTGTTACATGGGCAGAAACGGATTGATCAATTCAGGTGGCGAATCAAAAGGTGCGACTGATCTTGCTGAAGCAGTAACGACAGCAGTGATCAATAAACGCGCGGGCGGACACGGATTAATTTCAGGAAGAAAATCGTTTCAGAAACCGGTGAAAGAAGGTATTCAATTGTTGAATGCGATTCAAGATGTTTATTTATCAAATGAGATTACAATTGCTTAGATAGACGTGAGATTTGAGACGTGAGACATGAGAATTACTTGTCACTCGTCACTTGTCACCCGTCACTAAAATCGTAAATCGTACATCGTAAATCGTACATTAAAATGAGTTGGTTTAAAAGAATAAAAGGCGGAATTACTACATCTACCAAGGAGAAAAAAGAAACTCCTGAGGGTTTGTGGCATAAATGTTCTTCCTGCAAAAAGGTTTTTCCTACCAACGAGCACGCTGCAAATTATTTTGTTTGTTCGAATTGCAATCACCACGATCGTATTGGTTCTGAAGAATATTTCGAGATCATTTTTGATGAAAATAAATTCACCGAGCTGGATGAAAATCTTATTTCCGGTGATCCGTTAAATTTCGAAGACACAAAAAAATACCCTGATCGCCTGGTTGATTCCATGAAGAAGACCGGCCTGAAAGATGCGTTGCGTACCGGCGTTGGAAAAGTAAATGGAAATGATCTTGTCATCTGCTGCATGGATTTTACATTCATCGGCGGATCGATGGGTTCGGTGGTCGGAGAGAAGATTGCGCGTGCAATTGATTATGCGCTGAAGAATAAAATTCCGTTCATGATCATTTCCAAATCAGGCGGGGCGCGAATGATGGAAGCTGCACATTCTTTAATGCAAATGGCCAAAACTTCTGCAAAGCTTTCTTTGCTTGATGATGCAGGAATTCCATACATCTCTTTATTAACTGATCCGACAACAGGAGGCGTTACCGCTTCTTACGCAATGCTCGGCGATTTGAATATTGCAGAACCCGGAGCGCTGATTGGCTTTGCTGGTCCGCGTGTGGTAAAAGAAACGATCGGCAAAGATCTTCCGAAAGGATTTCAGACTTCCGAGTTCGTTTTAGAGCATGGTTTTCTTGATAAAATCGTTAGCCGCAAAGAATTGAAAGCTACGTTATCTAATTTGCTGGAGATTTTTAAGAATTAGAGATATCCCTCCATGGATTTGATAATCTGGTAACTGGCTAATTTAAAAACGTAAGATTTTAATATTCAGCAACTTACAAGATTTGTGATTCGAAAGGCGGTTTGCCTAATTTCTCCTTCCATTTCCACTTTCCTCAATTACCCAGTTACCAGATTATCAGATTACCAGATTCTTTCCTATCTTTGCACTCCTGAAAATCAGGAATCTTAATCCACTAACAGCAAAAACAAATGTACCTGACGTCGGAAATTAAGAAGGACATCTTTAAGAAATTCGGAACATCGGAAAAAGACACCGGTTCTTCTGAAGGACAGATCGCCCTTTTCACACATCGCATCAATCACCTTACAGGCCACCTCAAACGTAAACCAAAAGATAAGAGCACAGAGCGTTCTTTGGTTTTAATGGTAGGTAAGCGTAAAGCGTTGCTTGATTATTTAAAGAAAAACGATATTGAGCGTTACAGAGCAATTCTGAAAAAGCTCGAGATCAGAAAATAAATGATCCGAACAAAAACAAATCAAAAAAAACAGGTTCCACACTATGCTGGAATCTGTTTTTTTGATTTTTGAAAAGTCTTAAACAGGAGCATCCTTTAAAGTCAGCAAGGATGCTTTTTTAATTAGCGACCCGCTGACGAGCTGCAATAAAAAAGAGAAAAACCAAAATGAACGTAATTCAAAAAACATTTGACATCGGCGATGGCCGCATGATCACAGTTGAAACAGGCAAGCTTGCAAAACAAGCTGATGGTGCTGTTGTTGTCACAATGGGCAACACCATGCTCCTCGCTACTGCCGTTTCTGCACCCGATGCAAAACCAGGAGTTGACTTTATGCCACTTACTGTTGATTACCGCGAAATGTTCGCATCAACAGGCCGCATACCGGGAAGCTTTTTCCGTCGTGAAGCAAAACTTTCTGACTCAGAAGTTTTAACCTGCCGACTTGTAGATCGCGCACTCCGCCCTTTATTCCCATCCGATTATCATGCAGATACACAAGTGCTCGTGTACCTCATTTCTTCTGATAAAACAATCATGCCTGATTGTCTTGCAGGATTTGCTGCTGCAGCTGCTCTGGCTGTTTCAGATATTCCTTTCAACGGACCAATCTCTGAAGTTCGTGTTGGTCGTGTAAATGGACAATTCATCGCTCAGCCAACAATCGAGCAGATGAAAGATTCAGATATGGATATGATCGTTGCTGCTACTGAGAAAGACATTCTCATGGTAGAAGGCGAAATGAAAGAAGTTTCAGAAGCTGATATGCTTGAGGCGATCAAATTCGCACACACCGCAATCCGTAAAATGATCGGTGCTATCAACGAGCTTTCTTCAGAAGTTGAGAAGTCAAAAGTAAAACGTACTTACTCGCACGAAACACATAACGAAGACCTTCGCGCGAAAGTGCAGGCTGCTACGTATGATAAAGTTTACGCAGTTGCCCGTAAAGCAAATCCGAATAAGCACGA
>JBKJMR010000671.1:0-2742 GCA_046596275.1 Bacteroidia bacterium
GGTGATCGATGTATGCCGGTTTTGGAAGGAAGAGCTGAATGCAGAAGTTTCTCTTGTTGCATTTATTTCCATTCGCGGATTTAAAACAAACAAACAAAAGATCGTTCAGCAATTTCCGGATGCGTTTGTACTGCCGATGTTTCCCAAAGCAGCAAACTGGAAGCTGAATCGTTTTCTTCTTCGTCGTTATATTAAAAAAATAGATCCGCAGGTAATTGTAGCACGCGGACCATTCGCAACTTTGCTCGCTTTAAATTTCCGCAAAGGGAAAAAAGTTTGTTTTGATGCGCGCGGAGCTTACACCGCGGAAATAAGAGAATACAATGTGATTCCCAATGAAAAGATTAAAGCGGAAATAGAAGAGCTGGAAAAGCAGGCGGTTTTAAATTCAGATTTTCGCATTGCTGTTTCCGAACAATTGGTTGAATACTGGAAACGAACTTTTAGCTATTCATCAACAGATCATGTCGTAATTCCATGTACGTTGAATGCAAAAGCGTTTTCTGAAACTAATGAACCGCAGAAGGAAATAACCGATGCTGTCACACTTGTTTATTCCGGTGGCGCTGCTGATTGGCAATCCTTTGCTGCATTGGATAGTGCTATGCACAAATTACTTGCGGCGCAGAAAAATCTAAATGTTATTTTGCTGGCAAAAGATTTACCTGCTGATATGCTAATTCTGAGAGACTACAGCAATAGAGTGAAAAAATTTTGGTTGAAGCCGGATGAAGTAAAAAACATCTTGGAATCCTGCGATTACGGCTGGCTGGTGCGCGAAAAAAGTGTGACCAATGCGGTTGCTTCACCGGTTAAATTTGCCGAATATCTTGCTTCCGGACTTAAAGTAATCATCTCTGAAGAGCTTGGCGATTATTCGGAATTTGTAAAACAAAACACTGCCGGAATTATTTATAACACGACTGATAACCAAACTTTGGAAAAAGTATCGCAGCAGGAGAAAGAACGAATGAAGTTGCTGGCAAAAAAACAGTTTATGAAACAAAATTATATTTCACATTATAAAAAATTACTGCAATGACGATCGCACTTTTAACCGACGGAATTTACCCGTATGTAATTGGTGGGATGCAACGCCATTCATTTTATCTCGCAAAATACCTTGCAGCTTCCGGTGTGCGTGTTGATCTTTATCATACTAATCAAAGCACCAAAAATAGTTCAGAGCTCGAAGGATTTACCGCCGAAGAAAAAGCCAATATCCGTTCGTTCGTTATTCCCTTTCCGAAATTCGAAGCATCACCGGGCCATTACATTCGCGAATCGTATGCGTATTCGATAAGCATCTGGAAAATTTTTAAGCAGCAGCATAAAGTGGATTTTATTATTTCAAAAGGTTTTTCCGGTTGGGAATTGCTTAACCAGAAAAGCAAAGGAATAGATTTGCCACCGGTCGCTGTTAATTTTCACGGCTACGAAATGTTTCAGCCGCAACCCGGTTTTATGTCGTGGCTCAAAAGCAGGTTTCTTCTGAAATCACCTGTGCTTTTTAATATGAAAAATGCCGATTATCTTTTTTCATATGGCGGAAAAATTACGCAGCTGCTTAACGGCCTGGGATTTTCGGAAAACAAAATACTTGAAATTCCGACCGGCATTTCTCCCGACTGGCTGAATGAAAAACCTAAAGCAACGGAGAAAAAAAGAAAGCTTGTTTTTTCCGGTCGGTATGAAAGAAGAAAAGGTGTTGAAGAATTAGGGAAAGTTTTAGAAAAATTAATCCGAACCGACAACGACTTCGAATTTCATTTTATCGGGCCAATTCCCAATAACAAGAAAATTTCATCGGACAGGATATTTTATCATGGTTTGATCACTGATAATGACCAGATGAAAAAAACGCTGCGTGAAATGGATGTGCTCGTTTGTCCGAGTCACTCTGAAGGCATGCCGAATGTGGTGATGGAAGGTTTGGCAAGCGGACTCGCAGTCATTGCAACAGATACCGGCGCGACTTCTGTGATGGTGAATGATAAAAACGGGTGGCTCATTGCTCCCGGAAATATTGCGCAATTGGAAAAGACGTTAGTAGAAGCAATAAATGTTCCATCACAAACGCTCGATCTTAAAAAACGCGCAGCAGTAAATCATGTCAGTGAAAATTTTCTTTGGGAAAAGATCGCTGCCCGCACGGTTTTTCTTATTGAGCAGAAAATAAACTAAAGGATTTCGTACTTTTCCATTCACATTTCCCCCTATAATGACCAGATCAAACGAATTTATTCCATTCAACAAACCTTTCATCATCGGGAAGGAGATGGAATATATTGCGCGCGCTGTTGAACTCGGTCAGCTTTCTGCTAATGGTTCATTCACCAAACACTGCCAGGACTTTTTCAACGAACGGTATAAAATCAAAAACCTGCTTACAACTTCTTGCACAGATGCGCTCGAGCTTGCAGCATTGCTTTTGAATATTCAGCCATCAGATGAAGTAATTGCGCCTTCGTTTTCATATGTGTCTACGGTGAATCCATTCGTGCTTCGTGGTGCTAAGATCATTTTTGCAGATTCTTCAGCGCAGCATCCGAATATGGATGCAGATAAAATTGAAAGTTTAATTACTTCGCGCACCAAAGCGATTGTTTGTGTGCATTATGCAGGAATGGCCTGCGATATGGAAAAGCTGCTTGCTGTTTCTGAGAAATATGGAATTCCCATAATTGAAGATGCCGCACATGCGATCGAATCAAAATGGAAAGGCGAAAAACAATTAGGAAC
>JBKJMR010000010.1:0-12803 GCA_046596275.1 Bacteroidia bacterium
GCAAAAAAAATGTCAAACGGACTACTGGCATATTTTTCGTGCATTTCAGATTACGCTTTGCATATGGGGTTTTATTACCCCGCATTTCAGAATAAATGTTTAACCAAATCAATACAAATTAAAAGATGGCTAACCCGAAGATTAAACCTTTGGCCGACCGTGTGGTCGTTGAAGCGGCTCCTGCAGAAACAAAAACAGCAGGTGGTCTCATCATTCCGGATACAGGAAAAGAAAAACCGCAACGTGGAAAAGTTGTAGCTGTAGGATCAGGAAAAGTGGATGAACCGATGACAGTAAAAGTCGGAGACAATATTCTTTACGGAAAATACTCCGGAACAGAAGTTCAGATCGATGGGAAAGAATATCTCATCATGCGCGAATCCGACATTTTCGCAGTTATTTAATCAGTCCCGAAAGGATTCTTCCGGAAGAAATAGTTTAACGTTTAATTGTAAAAAAAATGGCAAAGAATATCTCTTTTAATCTTGAAGCACGTGACGCTCTTAAACGCGGCGTTGATGCTTTGGCAAATGCAGTGAAAGTAACGCTCGGACCAAAAGGCCGTAACGTTGTAATTGATAAAAAATTCGGTTCACCGGTTATTACAAAAGACGGTGTAACTGTTGCGGAAGAAATTGAGCTGAAAGATGTAGTGGAAAATATGGGTGCACAAATGGTGAAAGAAGTTGCTTCGAAAACTGCTGATGTTGCAGGTGACGGAACAACTACTGCTACTGTTCTTGCACAAGCGATCATTACAACAGGATTGAAAAACGTTGCTGCCGGTGCGAATCCAATGGATTTGAAACGTGGTATCGACAAAGCTGTTGCACAAGTTGTGGAAGGTTTGAAAAAACTTTCTAAAAAAGTTGGTGACGATAACGAGAAGATCGAACAAGTAGCAACTATTTCTGCGAACAACGATAACGCGATCGGAAAGCTTATTGCGCAGGCAATGGCGAAAGTGAAAAAAGAAGGTGTTATCACAGTTGAAGAAGCAAAAGGAACTGAAACAACTGTTGAAGTTGTTGAAGGAATGCAATTCGACCGCGGATATATTTCTGCTTATTTCGTGACAGATGTTGAGAAAATGCAAACTGTTCTCGAAAATCCATTGATCCTTATTTACGATAAAAAGATCTCGACGATGAAGGAATTGCTTCCTATTCTCGAGAAAGCTGTTCAAACCGGCAAACCTGTTTTGATCATTGCTGAAGATGTAGACAGTGAAGCGCTTTCTACACTTGTAGTAAATAAGATCCGTGGTTCACTGCGTATCTGCGCTGTTAAAGCTCCTGGCTTCGGCGATCGCAGAAAAGCGATGCTGGAAGATCTTGCAGTATTGACAGGCGGAACATTGATCAGCGAAGAGCTGGGAATGAAACTTGAAAATGCTGAATTGACAGCGCTTGGAAAAGCAGAAAAAGTTACGATTGATAAAGACAACACAACAATTGTCGGCGGTGCAGGTAAAAAAGCAGATATCGTTGGTCGCGTAAATCAAATCAAAGCGCAGATCGAGTCGACAACTTCTGATTACGATAAAGAAAAATTGCAGGAGCGTTTGGCTAAGCTTGCAGGTGGTGTTGCTGTACTTTATATCGGTGCTGCTACAGAAACCGAAATGAAAGAGAAGAAAGACCGTGTTGACGATGCATTGCATGCTACACGTGCTGCTGTGGAAGAAGGAATTGTTCCTGGTGGTGGTGTTGCCTACATCCGTGCGCAGGAAGCGTTGGATAAATTGAAAGGCGATAACGAAGATGAAACAACCGGGATCCAGATCGTACGTCGTGCGCTGGAGGAACCACTTCGCCAGATCTGCGCGAATGCAGGTGTGGAAGGTTCGATCGTTGTGCAGAAGGTGCGCGAGGGTAAAGGTGATTTCGGATTCAATGCACGTACTGATGTGTATGAGAAATTGTACGATGCAGGTGTTATCGATCCAACGAAAGTGACACGTGTGGCGCTTGAGCATGCAGCTTCAATTGCAGGCATGTTGCTGACCACTGAGTGTGTGCTTTCTGAAATAAAAGAAGAGAAACCAATGTCGATGCCAGGTGGTGGCGGCATGGAAGGAATGATGTAGTCCTCGATACATCTCGTCAGAATTAATTTCTTTCTTAAGAATTAGTTTGTTTTCTGACGAGCCACTCGGACTGACAATCAATTCCATATTCAAATTTCAAGATTCAAAATTGCCTGTCTGAGAAGATGGGCAATTTTGTTTTAACAGGGATTGATTCCTGTAATTGAATCCGGAATTTTGAATGTTGAATTTTGAATATTAACTGACAACTGTTTATTATCTTTATAACATGACCAAAATGAGAAAGGTTGCTTTGATTGGAATTGCATCGGCTTTGGTGTTGACCATTCTTGCAATTATTTTTGGTTATCCTGCAGCTATTGCGGGTGTGCATGCTCTACCCTTTTGCATGTTGCTGATCATAGATAGTTCGCGAAACAAAACAGGAGATCAAAATAAAACTGATCTTTAGTTTCTAAAAAATCCCTTATGAAAATTTTTGCTATTGACCGCATTTTGCCAACCGCAACTGAAGAAACTATTCGTGGCGTAGTGATACGTGAAGCGCTGCACATTTGGATGCTTTACACGAAAGACATTGTGCGCGAAGCTCATTTTCGTAAGGATCGCCCGGGCGTAGTGTTGGTGCTGGAGTGTGAAAACATTGCTGAAGCAAAAAAAATATTGTCCACTTTTCCGATGGTGAAAAATGGCGTAATTGATTTTGATATTATTCCTGTCGGACATTTTGTTCCGTTCGGTACGTTGCTCGACCAGGAATTATTAAAAGGCAGCAGTCCGGAATAATTAACTTTAAATTGTGAATTGCATTGTTGTTTGTCCATTGGCAAATAAATCAAATTTTCTTATTTTTGAATTAGTCAATTTATAAATTCATATCAAAACGAAATCCATGAAAAAACTTTACTCAATTATTGCACTCGTGCTGGTTGGTATTGGCGTTTCGGCACAATGCTCAATTACTTCGGGTCCGACGATTACTGTGAACGGACTTACGATCAATGCAACTGCACAAGGCGCAGGCGCAACTTCACCGGCTTATGTTTGGGATTGGGGTGATGCATCTACTCCGGGAACTATGCAGAATGATCAGCACACGTATGCTGGTCCTGGAACCTACACTGTTTGTGTGGTTTATGCTGATCAGACAAATCCCTTCACCTGTTTCGATTCTTCATGCACAGTTGTTACAGTAAATGCTGTCGGCATAAATGATCCGAATGCTTCTGCATTAAATGTACAAGCTATTCCGAATCCGTTTAACTCACAGCTGACGATCAATCTTACAATGAGCAATACCGAAATGGTTGAAGTTGCTTTGTATGATATGACCGGAAAACAAGTTGCTATTTTGAAAAACGGTGTAATGTCTGCGGGCGCTAATGTTATCGAATGGAAACCTGCAGGATTAACTGCGGGCGTATATTTTCTGCAGGTAAAAACGAATCATTCGCTTATTACCAAAAAAGTGATTTATACCCAAAACTAAGCCACAGATTTCGCAGATTACACCGATTCTGATTGTGTAAATAAAAACGGAAAGGATGATCAGCTGATCATCCTTTTTTTTATTAAAATGATTTTTCAAAAAATAATCAGTCTAATCTGCGGCTAAAAAAGAACGCCCGGCCACACACAGCCAGACGTTCATTCACACACATTACACACTTAATCTTTGCCTGCCCGAATAATTCAGGCGGGCCCGAATAATTATTTCGTCGGGCTGAGCAATTCCTTGACAATGGTAGAAACCATTTTGCCATCAGCTTGCCCTGCGTATTTTTTAGAAGCTGCGCCCATTACTTTTCCTAAATCAGCAGGAGAAGATGCGCCGAGCTCTTTAATTAATTCTTGTATTGAATTGCGAAGATCGGTCTCACTCATTTGTTGCGGGAGATAACCTTCGATCACATTTGCCTGGAAGGTTTCAACGTCGGCGAGATCAGAGCGTTCCTGCTGGATATAAAGCTCAGCAGTTTCTCTTCTTTTCTTCACTTCCTTCTGCATTGCTTTTGCCGCAGATGTTTCTGTCAAGCCCTCCGGTGATGTTTTAAGCATCAGCACGACGGATTTTATTGCACGCAACGCTTCAAGCCTGGCTGCATCTTTTGCAAGCATTGCAGTTTTAATATCCGCGTTGATTTTTTCTTCGATTCCCATAACAAAATAAAAATTCAAATTCTGAAAATCCAAATCCCAAAACAACTATTCTTTGGGATTTGGATTTTGTATTTTATGCTTATTTAATCAACGTTGTCGTGCAAGAAAGAATTGTTTGGTTTGATCTCTACTTTCTTTTCTTCGTTTTCAGAAAGTGTGTAACGCGAAACCTGTGACTCAGAAGAATGCGGAACATTCTCGAGGGAAATATTCCTGCGTTTGTAAGCAGGCTCATGTTCCATTTCATTCAGGCCTTGCGGAGTTTTCAATTTCAGGCTGAGCTCTTTCAATTTCTGAATACGCTCCTGCGCTTTTTTCTGAAGCTCTTCGGTCTGAATTTTTTTCGCGAGCTCTTCTTCACTTTGTTTTGAAACGATTGGTGCTTTTACTTCAGCAACAACTTCTTCTTTTTTAATGATGAAAGGCTCGTTGGAAATTTCTGCAACCGGCTCTGATTTAGTTTCAGCAACAGGCTCAGACTTATATTCAGCAACAGGCTCGCTTACTGAATCCATTTCAGCAACGTTGATCCATTTTTCAATGATATTTTCAGAAGCGATCTCCTCAGCAGAAGCAGTTACTTCCGAATTTGATATTTCTTCTTCTGAATCGAAGTTGGTGATCTCAAATTCAACGTTTGTATTTGCAACAGGCGTTGTTGTTTCTTCAGCAGAAATTTCAGCAACCATTGACACTTCGGCTGTTTCGATTTCGCTGATCTGTGCAACGATCTCTTCTGCAAGTGTTGCTTCCATTACAGGAGCAATGCGCTCGTCAGACAATGAAATTTCTGAAACCGGTTCAGCAACTTCAGCAACGATTGATTCATCAATGCTATTTATTTCTGCAACTATTTCTTCTGAAACGGAAGCTACTGATTCTTCAGCTTTCACTTCAGCAACCGGCTCTTCTGTTTTAGCAACAAGAAATGGCTCAAGCGGATTTGTAATTACAGCTGCAACAGGTGCTACTGCTTCTACCACTTTCACTTCGATAAAAGGCTCAGGCTGCTTTGTTACTAAGAAAGGCTCGAGCGGATTTACTGTTTCTGCTTTTGGTTCTTCCTTTGCAACTTCTGCAACATGCTCTTCCGGTTTCGTCATCAGATTGAGCACAACTTTTTCCGGAGCTTGTCTTTTTGAATATTCGTAAGCGATCGGATTATTCTGATTAAATCCTGTGGCGATGATTGTAACATTTACATTATCACCGAGAGAAGCATCAACGCCGTAACCTTTGATAATTTCAGCGGTTTGTCCGGCAGCTTCCTGGATGTAATCGGTAATTTCTCCGAGCTCATCCATTGTGATTTCATTCTCACCTGAAATAATATTCAAAAGTACATAACGCGCGCCTGTGATATTATTATCGTTGAGCAGCGGAGAGTTCAGCGCCATTTCTACTGCGCGTGTTGAACGATTTTCGCCTGACACCATTGCTGATCCCATGATCGCTACACCGCTGTTGCGCATTACTGTGCAAACGTCAGCGAAGTCAACGTTGATCTGTTGTGTCAATGAAATAACTTCTGCAATAGATTTCGCAGCAATTGCAAGCACATCATCTGCGTGAGAGAATGCATCGCTCAATTTAAGATTGCCATACATTTCACGGAGCTTGTCATTGCAAACTACGAGAAGCGTATCCACATTTTGTTTCAATTGTTCGAGACCTTCTTCAGCTTGTACGCGGCGTTTTTTCCCTTCGAATAAAAACGGAACGGTAACAATAGCTACTGTAAGAATTCCCATTTCACGGGCGATACCTGCGATGATCGGTGCAGCGCCTGTTCCTGTTCCACCACCCATTCCTGCGGTGATGAAAACCATTTTCGTATTGTTGGCAAGCAGCTTGCGAATATCTTCAATATTTTCAATTGCCGCATTTCTTCCAACTTCAGGAAGTGAACCGGCACCGCGTCCTTCAGTGAGTGTAGCACCAAGCACAATTTTATTTGGAACCGGACTCATATCCAACGCTTGCTTATCTGTATTGCAAACGATAAAGTCAACGCCGTTGATGCCCTGGCGATACATGTGATTAACAGCATTGCTGCCACCACCGCCGACACCGATCACTTTTATGATCGAGGAATGTTCCGGAAGATCGAATTTCATAGCCACGTTATTTTGAATTGTGTTTGTGTGTGTTGTGTGTTGTGTTCCTGCATTGATAATATTTCCGGCAAGTCCCAAAGGATCTGCTTCTGACACCGGGAAAGGTGTAGCTGATTCTGAATTCAAATCTGAAATGGTCTCCACATTTTCAATCGGCGTTTCATCTACAAAAGATTCTTCGCGGTCAGCCGGAGAATTCTCCTCTGATAAATCATTAAAAATGTCGTAGTTATCCATTTTAGTAACGTTCGAATAAAAGATCGCTGAAAATTACTTCACATTAAAAAACCATTAACAAAAAGCTAATCTAACTTACTAACTGCCAATTGTTCATTTCGTGGTCATCTTCAAGCGTTTGAATCTTCTTCGAACCATTGTTTTCCTTTGCTGAATATCTGGTCGAACCATCCGCCTTTTCTTTTTTCGGAATGGTCTTTCACTTTGTCTTTGCTCTCAGCAATTTTCAGCTTCTGCTGCATTTTTAATCCGCGCATTACCAGACCAACACCGGTTGCATACATCGGGCTTGTTACTTCTTCTGAGCTTGTTGCAAGGTGTTCATTCGGATAACCGACACGCGTATCCATCCCGGTTACAAATTCCATCAGCTGTGTAATGTGCTTGAGCTGTCCGCCGCCACCGGTAACAACAATTCCTGCAACCAGCTTTTTCTCAAAACCGGAATTTTTTATTTCATAATATACATGCTCAACAATTTCTTCCATTCTCGCTTGTATAATATGCGCGAGATTTTTTACAGAAATTTCTTTGTGCGGACGTCCGCGTAACCCCGGAATAGAAACGATTTCATTTTCCTGGTTTTCACTGGCTAAGGCAGAACCGAATTTTATTTTTAATAATTCAGCTTGTGTTTTGATAATGCTGCAGCCTTCTTTAATGTCTTCTGTAATAATATTTCCGCCGAAAGGAATGACAGCAGTATGACGAATAATTCCATCGTGAAAAATTGCGACATCAGTTGTGCCACCACCAATATCAACGAGCACAACACCTGCTTCTTTTTCTTCGTCGCTCAACACCGCATCGGCAGAAGCTAAAGGCTCGAGTGTAAGATCAGCCACTTCGAGCCCGGCTTTTGCAACACATTTGTAAATGTTTTTAGCAGCAGCAACTTGTCCTGTGATAATATGGAAATTTGCTTCCATACGTGTGCCGGCCATCCCGATCGGATTTTTAATTCCGACTTCATTGTCAATAATATATTCCTGTGGAATGACATGAATAATTTCTTCACCGGGCGACATGACAAGACGATACATATCATCGATAAGCTCATCAATATCTTTTTGCGATATTTCATCGTCGATGCTGCGGCGGGTTTTCATTCCGCGGTGCTGAAGACTTTTGATATGCTGACCTGCAATACCAACATTCACAATTTTAATATCCACTCCCGATTTATTGCTTGCTTCTTCAACAGCCTGCTTTATGGCACGCACGGTTTCGTCGATGTTGAGCACAACGCCACGGGCAACACCCAGGGATTCGGCTTTCCCGATTCCGAGAATTTCGATTTTGCCATGTTCTGTGCGGCGGCCTACAAGGACAGCGATCTTTGTTGTACCAATGTCAAGTCCGACTACGATTTCAGATTCCATTTTCTTTGATCTTTTTAGTGCAAACGATTTGATTTTTGTATTGAAGGTCGATAAGCGAATATTCTGTCCAGCTACCGGTACGATTTAATCCGTCACGATAAAAGATAACCAGCTTTTTCAGCTTTTCATCGAGATCAGAAATATCGCCGAGATTGATGAGATGATCACCCACTCTTGGGATCAGTTGAAATTGTTTTTCCGGCGTAATATAAAGCTGAACGATTTGCGCGCGAAGAAAAGTATCTGCTTCAATTCTTTTTGCAACCTGCCAGATATCATCCAGCAATAATGTGGAATGAATAGCAGAATCGATGGGCCATGCGTCAAATGATTTTTGGTACATCGCTCCATAATTTTCTATGAAATAGCCATTGACGAATAATACCGGTGAAGTATATTCTTCTGACCACGGCATTAGTTTTCCATGGCTATCGAAGTAATAGGATTCATTTGCAAGATTTGTCATTCGCGCAATTGTTTTACGCTGCATCATACTGATTGAAACATCGCCATTCACTGCCATAAATACATCACATGATTCAACGGCAGGATGTGAAAGGATAAGATTCTCCAGCTCATTGACATTTATGAGTGAAATGGATTTTCCGTTCGGTAATTTCCCGTGATCCATGAGCAGCGTTGTCACATCATCCTCTTTGATGAACAGGTCATCATTTTGTCTTTCAATGGAAATACTAAGCTTTTCGCAAATTCTTTCTGCATGTGAATGGCCGGCAAAACTCATTACAAAAATAAGTCCTGCACCGAAAATTACCCAAAGGGAAATCATGATTATTTTTTTCATGAGACCGCCTCCTTTATTTTAAACTTTTCGCGTAATGCCTTTTCAACAGGTTCAATCAGCTGATCAATATCTCCAGCTCCCATTGCAACAAGCACGTCAAAATCATGCTGAAGAATTTTTGATACTAATTCCTCTTTTGAATAGAGAAATTTTTCTTTCGTTTTAATTTTCTCCAGCAACATTCCTGAAGAAACTCCGGGTAATGGCTTTTCGCGTGCCGGGTAAATTTCAAGCAGCACTACTTCATCCAGCAATTCAAGGCTGCGCGCAAATTCATCTGCAAAATCACGTGTGCGCGAAAATAAATGTGGCTGAAAAATTCCTGTTACTTTTTTCCCGGGGAATAATTCTTTCACTGATGAAATGCAGGCTTTTAATTCCGCCGGATGATGTCCGTAATCATCTATAAAAATAATTTTTGAATCACGGATACGATAATCGAAGCGGCGTTTTACTCCTTTGAAAGAAGAAAGCGCTTCACGAATCGCTTCATCATTCACACCAATTTGTTTTGCTGCCGCAACTGCTGCAACAGCATTTTCTACATTATGACGGCCGGGAAGTCCCATGCGCACATTTGAAATTTTCGATTCCTGAACTACCAGGTCGAAAACATAATAACCATCTTCAATCCGAATATTTTCAGCAAATGCATCACTGCTTTTATCATCCACTGAATAAGAAATCACACAATTATCTTTTTTAATTCCGAGCGCATCGAGTACCGTAGTTTTTGTGATCAGCTTATCTTTCACCTGCTTTACAAAATCCCGGTAAGTTTCTTTCATTGCATTTTCATCGCCATAAATATCGAGATGATCAGCATCGACAGAAGTTACAATTGCTACAGACGGATGTAACCAAAGGAAAGAACGATCGTATTCATCTGCTTCTGCAACAACAATATTTTGTTCCATCGAAACATTTCCTTCACCCAAATTTTTTCCAAGCAATAAATTGGTATTATAATTCCTCGAAATACCACCAAGAAATGCGGAACAATCAATTCCTGCAACACGCAAAATATGTGCGGTCAATGTTGTGGTTGTCGACTTCCCGTGCGTTCCTGCAACAGCAATTGTTTTTGTTTGTCCGACAATTAATCCGAGCACCTGCGCTCTTTTCATCATCGTAAAATTCTTCTGCTTAAACCAAATCAACTCTGCATGATCAACAGGTACAGCGGGGGTCCACACGACCAGCACATTTTCCTGTGTAGCATCTTTCAGCGCTTGCGGAATCAAAGAAATGTTTTCTTCAAAATGAATATCAATTCCTTCCTGCTGCAATTCTTTTGTTAATTCTGTTTCTGTTTTATCGTAGCCACTAACGGATTTTCCTGACGCAAGAAAAAAGCGTGCAAGGGCGCTCATGCCTATGCCACCAATTCCAAGGAAATAAATATGCGTCAGCTTATCCAGCTTCATTTCTTATCGGCTTTATTTTTATTCACTAATGAAATAATTTCACTTGCAATCAGCTCAGCAGAATTTTCAACTGCAAGCCCTGCAATATTCAACTCTAATTTGTTGCGCAATTGCAAATCATCCGCCAGCTCAATTGCTTTATCAATAAGAATGCTTCTTGCTTCCACATCTTTCACCAGCAAAGCTGCCTGGTGATTGACAAGTGACATTGCATTTTTTGTCTGGTGATCTTCTGCTGCTGTCGGAAGAGGAACCAAAATGGAAGGTTTACGCACGAGGCATAATTCCGAAACGGCTCCTGCACCTGCACGTGAAATAACAATATCTGCAGCTGCGTAACCGTAATCCATTTTAGAAATGAATTCGGTTGTAAGCACGCCTTTCTCTTTGAATTTATCTGCCGCTGCTTTTGCTCTTTCAAAAAATGGCTTACCGGTTTGCCAAATTACCTGGATGTTCTTTTCAACCAGCTTTTCAATTCCGGCCTCCATACTTTCATTAATTGCTCTTGCGCCAAGACTTCCACCAACCACCAGCAAAGTTGTTTTACCGGGACTTAATCCGAATAATTCTAAACCACGTGGATGTTTTCCTTCGAGGTTGAGAATATCCTGACGAACAGGATTGCCGGTGAAAACAATTTTCTCTTTTGGAAAATATTTTTCCATTCCACTATACGCGACACAAATCGTGTTCACACGTTTAGAGAGAATTTTATTTGTGATGCCAGGGTACGAATTTTGTTCCTGGATCAACGTTGGAATTCCTGCACGTGACGCGACACGCAACATCGGGCCACTTGCATATCCACCTGTACCTATGACGGCGTCGGGTTTAAAGCTTTTCAGAATTTTTCCGGCACGACGAAGACTGCTGATTACTTTGAACGGGAAGGAAAGATTGCTCAATGTAAAATTTCGCTGAAGTCCGCTAATCCAAAGTCCTTCGATTTTAAAACCGGCTGCAGGAACTTTTTCCATTTCCATTCTTCCTTCTGCGCCAACAAATAAAAACTCGGCATCAGGTAGCTTAGCTTTAAGTGCATTAGCAATTGCAATTGCAGGAAAAATATGTCCTCCTGTTCCGCCTCCGCTGATAATAAATTTAAGTGGCAAGTGCAGCTCCTTTCTCTGATCCCGTTGCAGATTTATCTTCGCCGGTTTCAGTTTCACGACTTACGCTCAAAATAATTCCGATTGCAATGCTTGAAAACAACAGCGATGTTCCACCCATGCTCAGGAATGGAAGTGGTTGCCCCGTGACAGGAAATAAATTCACTGCAACCGCCATATTGATAAGTCCCTGGAAGATGAGACTGAACGCAAGTCCGAATGCAAGCAACGTTCCGAATGTTTTCGAAGTTTTTGTTGCTACGCGAACGCCTCGATATAATAAGATGAGGTACAATAAAACGATTCCGATTCCACCTATGACTGAACCATATTCTTCAATGATGATCGCGAAAATAAAATCTGAATACGCTTGCGGAAGAAAATTTCTTTGTGTGCTGTTCCCTGCACCTGTCCCGATAAATCCACCGGTAGCAATTGCAATCTTCGCATGATTTGCCTGGTAGCTTTTATCCGGATCCTGCTCTTCATTTCCTTTAACGAACTCAACGATACGATTTTCCCATACGTGAACACGTGGCAAAGCTTTCGGGAAAAAATTTCCGAGCAACAATAAAAATCCAAATCCGGCAATTGCAAGTCCTAATACTTTCGCAATATGTTTTGCAGGAACTCTGCCGATAAACATCAGGATAAGACAAGTGCAAAGAAGAATAGCTGCAGTAGAAAAGTTAGCAGGAAGAATTAATCCACAAATAATAAATACGGGAGCCATGATGTGAATCAACACAGCTTTAAAATCCATCAGCTCACTTTGCTTTTGTGTTACGATTCGCGCAACGTACATGATGAGCGCAAGCTTTGCAAAATCGGATGACTGGAAAGTAAGTCCTGTTCCGGGAATGGCGATCCAGCGATTCGCTTCGTTGAGATTGGCACCGTGAATTAATGTGTATAATAAAAGCGGCACACACAGAATAAGCATGATCTGCGAGATGCGTGAAAAATAAATATATGGAATGCGGTGTGTAACATACATCAAACCGAATCCGAGCAGAATTAATTTGCCTTGCTTAAAAAGAAAATATTCGGTATTGCCGTCGTGATGCTTATACGCCAATGCAACGATCGAGCTATACACTGCGAGCAGCGACAACAATGAAAGCAGCAGGACGATCATCCAGATCACCCTGTCTCCTTTGAAGTAGCTGAAAATATTCATTTCTTATTTGCCATTTTTAATTTCACAACCTTGTGATGCAATTTTCCCGAGCACGATCTTCTTAAAAGCAATGCCACGATTTTTATAATTATCGAATGCTTCGTAGCTTGGACAAGAAGGCGCGAATAAAACTGCGCTTGTTGTTCCGGTCGAAAGCATACCTGCAAATTCAACAGCTTCTGCAATATCACCTGCACGAATAATCAATTCAGCAGCATCTTTCCATGCGCTGAAATATTTCCAGGGTGTAGACCCGAGACAAATTACAGTATGCACTTTTTCTTTTACGAGCTGATTCAGCTTATGATGATCTTCAGCGCGGTCAATCCCTCC
>JBKJMR010000033.1:0-4202 GCA_046596275.1 Bacteroidia bacterium
GGTTTGTCGGTAGTTCCGGCAATAAAACAAGCAGCCGCAGCCACGACAAACCTAAAAAATGGGATGTCAGCAATCCTCCCGGTAATTATAAAAACGTTTCATTCACCGTTAATGAAGGAACATGGATGAACCTCGACGTGAGCCCTGACGGTAAAACAATTGTGTTCGACTTGCTCGGTGATATTTATTCTATTCCTGTTGCCGGCGGAACTGCTACTGCTTTGCAAACAGGTCATGCTTGGCAATGTCAGCCGCGTTTTAGTCCGGACGGAAAACAAATTTGCTTTACCAGCGATGCCGGTGGTGGCGATAACATCTGGAAAATGAAAGCGGATGGTTCGAATGCTACGCAAATTACCAATGAAAGTTTTCGTCTTTGCAACAATGCTGTTTGGTCGGCTGATGGAGAATATGTGATTGCGAAAAAACACTTCTCCTCTACCCGCTCCTTGGGCGCAGGCGAAATGTGGATGTACCACAACACCGGCGGCGATGGTATTCAGCTGACGAAAAAGAAAAATGCGCAGCAGGATGTGAATGAGCCAAGCGCTTCTGCTGATGGAAAATATTTGTACTTCAGCGAAGATTTTTATCCTGGTGGTTATTTCCAATACAATAAAGATCCGAACAACCAGATCTATATTGTACGTCGTTATGATTTTAAATCGGGTGAGATTGAAAATGTAACCGGTGGTCCGGGTGGTGCTTGTCGTCCGCAAATTTCGCGTGATGGAAAAACACTGGCATTCGTTCGCCGCATTCGTGAGAAAACAGTTTTGTATTTACGCGATCTTGCTTCGGGTGAGGAATGGCCTGTGTATGATCAGCTCAGCAAAGATCAGCAGGAAGCATGGTGCTTATTCGGCGTGTACACAGGATTCAGCTGGATGCCGGATAACAAACACATCGTGATCTGGGCGAAAGGAAAATTAAATTCAATTGACATCGCTACGAATAAAGCAACCGATATTCCTTTCTCTGTTACTTCTTCGCATCATATTTACAATGCAAATCGTTATCAGCAAAATGTTGCGCCTGACCAATTCACTGCGAAAATGATTCGGCATGCTGTTACTTCTCCTGATGAAAAAACACTTGTGTTTAATGCTGCCGGTTATTTGTGGAAGAAACAATTGCCTGATGGAAAACCTACACGACTTACTTCAGGAAAAGATTTTGAATTTGAACCTGCATTTTCTGCAGACGGAAGCAAGCTCACTTTTGTAACATGGAACGATGAAAATTCAGGTGCTGTAATGAGCATTCCATTCAAAGGCGGACCAGCAATAAAAGTGACAGCTGAAAAAGGAATTTTCCGCACGCCGACATTTTCTCCGGATGGAAAAACAATTGTTTACCGCAAAGAAGATGGCAACGATCACCAGGGTTATGCGTTTTGTATCAAGCCTGGTATGTATACTGTTCCTGCCGCCGGAGGTGCTTCTGCTTACTTATTTGCAGGTGGTGAAAAACCAACTTTTTCTGCTGATGGAAAATCGATCCTGTATATGGAAGAAGGTGAGAATGTTGAATTAAAATCGTTTGATCTTGAAACAAAAAAGATTGTTTCTGTTGCTTCATCTCAATATGCATGGGAAATTGTTCCGAGTCCGGATAATAAATGGATTGCTTTCCGTGAATTGCATAAAGTTTATGTAAGCGCATTTCCTGCAATTGGAAAAACGCTGGAGCTTGGAAAAGATATGGGCGCTGTGCCTGCGAATAGTGTGACGCGTGATGCGGGACAAAGCCTGCATTGGAGCGGTGACAGCAAAAAATTACATTGGACAATGGGCGAACAGTATTACACACGCGAGATGAATAAAACATTCGGTTTCGTAAACGGTGCTCCTGATTCGCTTCCGGGAATTGATACAACAGGAATTAAAATCGGTCTTGAATTAAAATCGGATAAACCTACAGGAACCATTGCATTAACGAATGCACGCATTATTACTATTGATGCTGCAAATTCGGTAATTGAAAACGGAACTGTGGTTGTAAAAGAAAACAGGATAATAGCAGTCGGAAAAACTGCTGATGTGAAAATTCCTTCTGATGCAAAAGTGATTGACTGTGCGGGTAAAACTATTATGCCGGGCATCGTGGATGTGCATGCGCACCTTGGCACGTTCCGCCAGGGATTATCACCGCAACGTCAATGGAGCTATTACACGAATCTTGCATTCGGTGTTACGACAACGCATGATCCTTCTTCGAACACTGAAATGGTTTTCTCACAATCGGAAGCAGTGAAAACAGGAACGATGGTTGGTCCGCGTATTTTTTCTACCGGCTGGATTCTCTATGGTGCAGAAGGTGGCTTTAAGGCTGTGATCAACAATTATGATGATGCGCGTTCTGCTGTTTACCGCACGCAACAAAATGGTGCGTTCTCGGTGAAGAGCTATAACCAGCCACGCCGTGAACAGCGCCAGCAGGTAATTGCTGCGGCACGCAATTTACAAATGGAAGTTGTTCCTGAAGGTGGTTCTACTTTCTATCATAACATGACGATGATCCTCGACGGTCATACTACAATCGAGCATAATATTCCTGTTGCACCTGCTTATGATGATGTGGTAAAATTGTGGAGCGCGAGTGAAACTGCCTACACTCCTACTTTGATCGTTTCTTATGGTGCGATGAATGGAGAGTGTTACTGGTATGAGCGTTCGAACGTTTGGGAAAATAAACGCCTGATGAATTTTTATCCGCGCGGTGAAATTGATTCGCGCTCGCGTTACCGTACGATGTCGCCGGAGGAAGAATATCAGAATGGATTTATTCTTGTTTCTCAGTCGTGCAAAAAATTAGCTGATGCCGGTGTGAAAGTAAATCTTGGTGCTCACGGACAATTGCAGGGACTCGGCGCGCATTGGGAATTATGGATGCTGACACAAGGAGGAATGTCGTCGATGCAGGCGCTTCGTTGTGCTACGATGAATGGTGCGTGGTCGCTTGGGCTTGACAAAGAATTAGGATCAATTGAAACCGGCAAGCTCGCAGATTTAATCGTGCTTGATCAGAATCCGCTTGATGATATTCACAATTCGCAATACGTTCATTATACAATGATCAACGGACGTATTTACGATTCTGAAACGATGAATGAAGTTGGCAATTCGGATGTGAAGCGCGGGAAGTTCTGGTGGGAAGCGAATAAATACAGCCCGACATTTAACTGGCACGAGTCGACACATTCGTTTATGGAAGATGCTTGCGGGGAGTTGGATTAAAGGAATTTGCTAATGTGCTTCCGCCGCGGCGGAGGGTTAATTTGCTAATGACGAGTGATGTGCGGATGTGCAGATTACATTTCCTCTGTGACCTTTTTAAAAGGGAAGCTTGGGTTATACCGGGCTTCTTTTTTTTATTTAATTTAGTCTCTATGAAAACTCTTTTTCTTTTCGCGGCAATTTTCTTCTCTTCATTTCTTTATTCGCAGGATACTACTCGTGTTGTTAATCATTATAATGACGGCCAGATTTATGATTCGTATAGACGGAATGCGGTGGGCGAAAAGGAAGGTGGTTATGTGCAATACTCACGCTTTGGAAAAAAGCTTATTGTTGGTCAGTACAACAATGGTGTTCCGTTTGGTGAGTGGAATTATTACAGCGCTGATACTTCAGGCCGGCTTGTTCAAACCTTAGATTTTGATGCACACAAAGAATTGTTTGTCGACTCTATCCGTATGCCGACGCTTATTTGCGGACCGCGTTATTTCGGTGGGAGATTGGCGCAGAAAGAATACATCGTCCGTCGTGTAAATGCAGATTTTACGAAGACAGAAAAAGAAGATTACAGAAGCCGTGGGTTTGTTGTTTCATTTTCCATTGATCCGAAAACATTGAAAGTGGTTGGCGTTTCAATTGAGGACAATGATCTGCAGGATGATTTCAGAAATAAATTGATCAGGATCGTTTCAGAAATGCCTGCGTGGTTACCGCCTGTTTGTAAGGATAAGAGCGAGGTGTGGCGGTTTAGTTTGGCGATTATATTTTAATTCGAAAATTTGAAATTCGAAAATTTGAAATTTTATCCAGGAACATTAAAGGAAGGATTAAGCTTTGTCGCTTTCCCTGTTTGTCGCCTTCGATACATTTTTTTGTCAGGTTGCACTTTTTTTTGAATTGCAAAATGCAGTTGACAAAAAAACACTCAGTCTGACAAGGGGGAGATTTTTTTATTAGAATGAA
>JBKJMR010000145.1:0-6260 GCA_046596275.1 Bacteroidia bacterium
TAGCATAAAAAAGAAAAACGCATGCCGGAGAGGATGCGTTAAAACTTTTGCCATAAAGCATTAGCAAATTAACGCATTAGCACATTAGCAAATTCAATCCTAGTTCTCCATATCAAATCCTGTCTGACCACCTTCTGTCGGTGCGCCGGGAGTGAAAATGGTGGCTGTTGAATCTGATTTCGAATGGCTTTTTGTGTTGATCTCGATCTTTTTAACCTGTCCGTTTTCGGTATCATAAAACACATTCGGAGCCGGGTCAACAGGTTTGGTGATGACGTTCGTGTTTTCCTTTGTGTTGTAAATGAATCCTTTTTTCGGATCGATCTGGTCGCCAAACAAAAGCTGGTTTTTATTCCTGCGCTTTTTCGCAGAACCATCTGCAGTTGTTGTTGTGTTTGTCGATTGAACATCGTTTTTCGCAACAACATTTTGATCGGGTTGAGTAGTTACAACCGTGTTTGTAGCGGTAAATCCAAGCTCATTGCTGGTAGCGAACGAATTCTCTTGCGCAGCTGCGGGCTGTGGATTATTTACCTGCTTAACAGGGTTCGTATGTGGCTGCGTTACGGTGATCACTTTATTGGACTCTGAACCAGGATTTTTTCCTGATTTAGTTGCCAACGCAAAGCTCAGGGCAGAAACACCCACTACGCCCAGAAGAATCAGGATCGTATTGAGTGAAATTTTCCACCTGTAACGTGCGGATTTGGGCAGGGAATTCAGCGAACGGCTCATAGCGTCCCAGTCAGCCCCTTCGGAGGGAGCCTCATAGTCGCTTAGCCGGTCGTGTACCGCCCGGAATAGCTTGTCATCGTGTAGTTGTCCGTTCTCCATCAGTTTGTTTAATAAGGTTGTACAAATTTTTCTTTAACTGAAAGCGGGCTTTGGCCAGGTTCGATTTGGATGTTCCTTCACTGATGCCGAGCTGGTCTGCAATTTCTTTATGCGGAAGATCTTCCATTACATAAAGGTTGAAAACCGTTCGATAGGCGGGGCTAAGCTGACTTACTGCTTTCAGAATTTCTTCTTCTGAAAGATTGTTCATCAGGTTTTCGTCCTCTATTTCTTCGGCAGGATCAGGAATATCCCCTTCGCGCGCATAAACGGTCGAGATGATCATGTACTCATGCTTGTTGCGTCGAAGGTGATCAACTGAAGTATTTACAATTATCCGTCGCACCCAGCCTTCAAAGGAACCTTTGAAACCGAAATTGCGCATCGATGTAAATACCTTGATGAAACCTTCTTGCAGCATATCGCTGGCCTCGTCGCGATTCTTGGCGTAACGCAGGGTAACCCCCATCATTTTTCCATAGAATCGCTTGTAGAGCGCTTCCTGACAGGCTCGATCCTGTCTGATGCATCCGGCGATAAGTTCGTTTTCCGTCATGGTGCGGGTAAGTATCCGCTTTCTTTTACGTCTATATGACGGTAAAAGGTTCTGTTGGTTGCCTGAAAGTGCTGATTTTCCTACAAAAATCGTAATCGGCAACTTGAGAAAGCGGTCGTTTATCTAAGGGAATGGTATGTTTAACGACTGAAAGTGTATAACGGGCTAAAATGGGGGAAATTGTGTTTTTGGGGGATTTATTGCTGAAATAGCTTCTACGGAAGAACTTATCCTTTCAAGAAATAAGTAAGTTATTTTGGAAAAAGAATAATACATTAGTGAGTGATAATAACCCCAAACATTTAACATCAATCCTAAAAACTTTAAGACAATTAGTTGGCTGAAATACAGCTACATAAAGAATGTTCCCCTCATTTACAAGGGAAACATTAATACTTTTCAACAATACTTGCACATATGAAAGATTTAACAGTTTCGGCAATAGATCGTCAAAACATTCTTAATAATAAAAAGGCTGTAGAAAATATTCAGTCTTATTTGGGTATTACAGGGATGCTATTCGAAAACGAATATCGGTTTACTAGGCAACAGGTGGCTGAATTTTATGCAATAGATAACTCAACTATTGATCGTTATTTGTCACAAAATGAAGAGGACCTAAGGCACAATGGTTATATAAACTTAAAGGGAAGTACCCTTAAGTCATTTAAAGATGAATTTGGATGGATGTTGCAGGAAGGGGCCAAAGCACCGCAATTAGGTATCTTTAATTTTCGATCATTCTTAAACTTAGGAATGCTGCTTACTGAAAGTGAAAAAGCAAAAGCATTAAGAAGCAAAGTTTTGGACATTGTAATTGACACGCTTAACCAAAATTTAGGCGGGTCAACAAAGTTTATCAATCAACGTGAGGATGATTTTTTAGTGGCTATGGCTCGTGAGCCTGTTTACAGAAAAGAATTTACGGAAGCCCTAAATAAATATCTGGAAATGGGTAATTACAAATATGCTGTCTATACTGATGCAATTTATAAGGCTATTTTCCTTGAAAAATCGGCTGAATACAAAGTGATATTAAAAATAGAGGAAAAAGAAAACATGAGAGATACAATGTACTCTGAGGTTTTGAGGTTGATTGCGTCTTTTGAGGTAGGGATAGCAGATGCTATGAAGATAGAATCTGAGAAATTAGAAAGAAAATTACAGCCAGGAGAACTGAATAAATTAATAGACGATTTTGCCAAGCAACGATTTTGGATTCCTCAAATTGAAGACGCACGAAGCAAAATGGCAAGCCGTGATTATGGCTTAAGAAATATTATTCACGAAAGACTGAAACCATATATTAATTCCATAACTACAGCTGATTATGACAGGTTTTTAGGTGATAAGAGTAAAGATTTATTACAAAGAGTGATTGAAAATCCTGAGTTATTGGAAGTCTTCAAACGTCTAAAAGATCGATAAAATGGCGTTTGCATATTTTGATACTGTTCATGCTATAACTGTGCATGATGAAATAATTAATCAATCAGGTGGTTCGTTAGGTATTTTAAGTATTGGATTATTAGAGAGCGTATTAGAACATGTTCAAAATGATATTTATTATCCTGAATTAGAACATAAACTAACTCATTTGTTTTATTCTATTAATAAAAACCACAGTTTTCAAGACGGAAACAAAAGAGCTTCTGTTGTTTTATCGGCTTATTTTTTGGAGATAAATAACTGTGCATTTAAAATTGAAAGATTTATTAGTGAAATGGAAAATGTTGCCGTTGATGTGGCCGATAATAGAATAGGTAAAGACTTGCTTTTTGAGATAATTAACTCAATTATTTATGAAGATGATTACAGTGAAGAATTGAAATTGAAAATAATTTATTCTAAGGGATTTGGGAATGAAATCTGATCATTGACATAACTAAGCAAGCTCAAAACATTCTACCTAAGCATCTGAATTAAAATCCAACTAAGAATTTCGAAGAGTTCAAAAGTGATAAAACTAAAAACTAAAAATCGTGAGCAGCACAACAAATGAACAAGCAATAATCATTTCATTCCAATACAACATGGAAGAGCTTGATCCGCTTCATGAGCTGGAGGATAAGTTGCGGACTTTGCTGGCAGGAAAAAATATCGGTGAAGTGGACGGACATGAAATTGCGATGGACGGCAGTGATGGTTTCCTTTTTTTGTACGGGCCGAATGCAGAAGTATTATTTAAAGCAATAAAGCCAACATTGGAATCAACTTCTTTTATGATAGGTGCTGCAGCAAGATTAAGATTTGGCGCTGTGAAGACTAATGCATCTGAAATTGATGTGGTAATTGGAGAAAATTAATTGTTTATAAATTATGTCCATCCTCAAAAAATTCGGTAAATCACCGTCTCCCAAACAACACCAACAAATCGGAAAATCAAAAAACTTCCGTGATGGGAAATTTCAGAATTTGAGCTTCACTCCGCAATTTACCCCTGGCACTACATTTCCAAAAGTGCTTTTCAGCTTTTTATTTCAGAAAAAATCAGGCACAAAACCGTCGCATCCGATTCCTTCGGTAAAAACGGATCTGCTGAATCTTCCTGCCGATAAAGACATCCTCGTTTGGTTCGGGCATTCCTCCTACTTCATTCAGCTCGACGGAAAAACATTTTTAGTCGATCCTGTTTTCAGCGGTTTCGGTGCCCCGCTTCCGGGAATGAATAAAGCGTTTGACGGAACAGATCCTTACACCGTTTCCGATCTTCCGGCTATCGATTATTTAATTATCACGCACGATCATTACGATCACCTGGATTATGAAACGGTCGTGGAATTAATTCCGAAAGTCAAAACCGTTATTTGCGGACTGGGCGTGCGCGCACATTTGGAATACTGGGGTTACGCGCAAGAAAAAATTATTGAAACCGACTGGAATATAAAAACGATATTGGAAAACGGTTTCACTCTTTACACAACTCCGGCGCGGCATTTTTCGGGAAGAGGAATTACAAGGAATAAAACACTTTGGGTTTCATACGTGCTACAAACGCCAACTATGAAAATTTTCATTGGCGGCGATAGCGGTTACGACACACATTTTGCGGAAATCGGCAAAGCGCACGGTCCGTTTGATCTTGCGATAATGGAAAACGGTCAGTACGATCCGCGTTGGAAATATATTCATTCCACACCCGAAGAAGTTTTGCAGGAAACAAAAGAGCTAAGAGCAAAACGAATGTTTCCTGTGCATTCCGGGAAATTCGACATGGCTAATCATCCCTGGGATGAACCTTTGAAAATGATAACCGCGCTTAGTAAATCCTCCGGCATTCCGTTGATAACGCCAATGATCGGGGAAGTGGTGCGCCTGAAAGACGAAGGGCAATCATTCAGCGAATGGTGGAAAGCGAAAGAATAAATCAATAGTGCCTGTGGAATTTTATTTCCTTTGTCTGTACGAAGATTTCTTTTATATCAACCTTATCTGATGTTGTTTAATTTTTACAATTTCCTTAATTTTACGTAAGGCCAATTGCCGCTGAAAAGAACACATATCCCTGTTTTTGAAAGAGTGACTTTCAATATTTTTTTTGGCTCTGTCTTTCCATAACACGTAACCCAATATTGAAGCTATGTCCTCCGAATTAGAAAAAAAAGCGACGCTCGAAAAGCTGCACCAAAGAATGATTTCGGAAATCCAGGATTATGCGATCATTTTAATGGATGTTGACGGAACAATTTTATCCTGGAATAAAGGAGTGGAAAAAATAAAGGGTTATAAGGAAAAGGAAATATTAGGACAAAATTTCCGGATCTTCTACATGCCTGCCGACAGGCAAGCGAAACTTCCCGAACAGCTGATTGACCTTGCAATAAAAGAAGGTCGCGCAAGACATATCGGCAGACGATTGAGAAAAGATGGTTCCATATTCTGGGGCAGCATTTTGATCACCGCACTTCATGATGATAATGGTGAGGTGATCGGATTCACAAAGCTGACGAAAGAATTGAGCTCGCATGAAATAAGCTAAAGATTTTTTAATAAAACTTTTTCCCGTCCCGTATATTGTGTGGGACTTTTTTTGTGACTAAACTTTCGCCCTCAATAAAAATGCTGAACTTGCTGCGGCTTCATAATTGAAGTATTCAACATGGAAAAAACAGCAGTAGTGATTCACAGAATTGTCCCGAATATTTATTCTGATGATCTTGAAAAAAGCAAATTATTCTACGTTGACTTTTTGGAAATGGAGCTGGTGATGGACATGGAATGGATCCTGACTTTTGCCTCTAAAGAAAATGCTTCAGCACAAATCAGCATTTTGCAAAACGATAAAAAAGTAATGCTGGACAACAGGGCAATATTTATTTCCATTGAAGTTTCCGATATAGATGCGCTGTATGAAAAAGCGAAAAAGCAACAATTGAAAATTACTTACCCGATTACGAATGAACCCTGGGGTGTGACGCGTTTTTTCGTTGAAGATCCGAATGGTGTTACGCTTAATTTATTGTCGCATTGATATTCCTTGTAAGTGCAGGACACCTATATTCATTTTCATGACAGAACTCGAACAAAATATTGAAGCTTACTTCGGAATCATTGAGCTTGTCGATAATAGGAATGGGACAACCTTGTTCCGTCATACCGAAAAATTTAATGGGATACTTGTTTCTCTTATGGCAAAGCAGCTGGATACGAAAACAAAAAGCGGTTTTGAAGCAATGAATAAAAAGCTGAAAGAAATAGCCGAACGCTGATTTCTTTCTTTGGCGTATTTTGTAATCATTACTTTTGATCAAACAATTGCATTATGATAATAGAAATCGAACACAAATATCTTGTGAAGAAAGAGCTTTGGAATAAAATAATTCCGGATAAAATCGTTCCGATCAAACAAGCTTATCTTTCAAAGGATCCG
>JBKJMR010000308.1:0-3265 GCA_046596275.1 Bacteroidia bacterium
TGCAGCAAGCGCAAATCCCGAAAACGAATTCACAGCCGACCGATTTTCCGGCACAAGATTTTTCATTTGCCCAAGCACAGGAAATACCGAAGCAGAAAACCACTACACCGCAGACGAACTTTCTTACTGCCGATCAGAAACTTTTTTCGCAGTTGGATGATGAATTTGGGTTTGACAGGGGAGAAACCGAAAATAAAACTCAGCCTTTTTCATGGAACACGGATAAGAAACCCAATCAGGTAGAAAATTCCAGGAAAAAAAATCCGGCATGGCGGGATGACCTCCCGTTAGATCGGCGTATGGCGTTTGAGCTGAGTAATGGAATTGATTATGATGATTTATTCAGCAGATACAGCGAAAAACCGCTGGAGCAACCCAAAGTGCAATCACAGCATGCAAACATCGCTCCTGTGCTTTCTAATGGCGTTGCAGGGTGGCAACCGAGATTGTTTACCGAGCCGGAACCTCCGGCTGTAATACCAGTTTATGACACGCGCAAAGTGAAAAGACATAATGCGCAGGGCGAGAAAGTTGTGAAGGATGCAACGGAAAACCGTGATCGTATGCGGCGTATTTATTATGAGGATCACATTCTGCGAACACTTTACAACACACTTTCGCAAAAAGTTAGTTCAATTCTTAGAGCATGGAACCGAATGCCCGACGAAAAAAGATTATCCCTTGTCGAAGTGTGGAGCAAACGAAACACCTTTGACTCCTTATTGGCCGATGGAACGGGACACGATATTGGCGGTCACATTTCTTTTGATCTGCCTGATGGCACAGCACAAGAAAATGCAACACAGCGAAACCGAATCAAAAACCGCGTTTCTGAATACGCAAAGGAATGGGAAATCCGATTGAATAAGGCGCAAGAATTTTCCAAGTTGCTAATGGCGCAAAGCTCTTTTATTTGGGTGGAGGAAAATTACATTGTCAATAAAGATGAATGCGATCTATACGAGAAAAATTATCAAGCATGGAGAGAGCGCAAGAAAAACCACGATGAAAAACAGATAAGGGAGCGGGAAGAATATATTAAGCAACAGGAAAAAATACAGCAGTTGGGGAACATTCCACAAACCCAACAAGCAATATTGCCTAAACAACCAAACAATACTATTATGAAAAACAACAGTCAAAACACGGTTAAAGAAGGGTCAAACCCATTGCCGCAACCTAATGTGATATTACCTGAAAAAAAACAGTTCCCGATTAATGCTCCGATCAAAAAAAGTACCATCGGGTTAATTGTTAACAGCCGCGATGTACATATGTATGCGGGTGAAATGCTGCAATTAACTGGACGACATGGAAAATTCATTGGCAACCCACCCAGAAGATTTATGATTGTTGTACATGGACAACCGGGTGCGGGGAAAAGCACATACTCATCTCAGGTCGGGAAATATTGTGCTGATAATCTCGGATCAGTAATTTATGTTTCAGGCGAAGAAGGATTGAGCGCAACACTTGAAGCGAGGCTCATACGCACCGATGGGAAATCGGATAACCTGTATTTCGTGTATTGTAGAAGCCTTGACGATATATTCAAATTCGTTAAAAAAAACATATACACAGTTATCATTATTGACAGCTTGAAACATTTGGGGATTGATTATGCGGGAATGTTGGAACTTAAAAACCACTACGAAAACGAATCAATAATTTTCATTCAGCAAAGCACCAAAGATGGAAAAATGGCCGGAGAACAAGCTCTAAAGCATGAGATTGACATTGAAATTATTGTCAGTGGTGGTTATGCTGAAATCGGAAAGACACGCGCTGACAACAGCAAGTCAGGTGCAATGTTTGATGTTTTTCCTGAAGAAAAACGTACTCCACCTGATGAGGATATTGAAGTGATCTAAATCAAATTGAAACCTAAAGGGACTTTTAAAGATATGATTTCAGGGAATTACTATTTTTGGGATAACCAAAACGACTGAATGATCTAAAGAGAAACGACATATACAAACAGCAATTGGCTGTATTCTTGGGACAGAAAACCGCGAACTTTCATCATCAACCAAAGAAACTCAATTGCTCACGCAGAAAAGGCGTGGGCTTTGTGTTACTTGGTTGTGGGGCTTCGCGGTCCCTCTGTCCTTGTGCGCGAGGTTCCACGCTGATTTTTTATATATACAAATGGCCGCTTATGCGGCCACTGTATCAAGATCGCAAGAAGCACAATAATTATCCAGCTCCGGTGAAGTCGATGAAGATAATTACAGCAATTCTAATCAGTTCACATACGCCAAAAATTGCAGACATAAGATTGAGTTTTTAAAAGGTTCAATCACAAAGCTGGCTTATGCACATCAATTTTTTTCCGGAAAAGATATGTCCGGGTTTTGACGTTTTTTTAGCTCTTTAAAAAAAAATTCTCTATAAAATCAGGACATGTAGGAAGTAGTTACGGAATTCCGATGTCCGGGATATTGTATAATTTCACCAAAACGAACTCTTATGAAAGAGACGCAGGCTTTTATCCGAAAACTCAAAGCTGAAAAACGACTTAGCAGCTTCGAGGTAACCAAAAGCATCATCAACGCTATGAAGCCTTCGGAACTGCGATATGCTAAGCAATACTTAGCGATGTTGTATAAGACAGAATTTGATCCTATTTCGATTAAGCTGATGCGTTATCTGCAAGACAACTCTACCATAACAGAAATAGAAGCAAGGAAAGATTTTTCCAATGCGCATCCAAATTTCAATTTCATAAACGCATACACCACTTTGACCAAGCGCTTAGGCTGGGCAATTGTGTCTGAATATGCAACGCAGAATGAAGATGGGTATTCCTATCAATGGAGAACCAAGTTTGAGATACAGCACAACATTTCACTTTACTTTGTAATGACTGCCCGACAGGTTACAGGTTACTGCTTTGATCTTCTTAGCGAAACGATAGAAAAGGCAAAGGAGGTTGAAGCATACGGAGAGTTGGTAACATGCTTAGAGTTAAAGATCAGGAATGTGAAAGCACGGAGTGAATACAGGCAGATCACCAAGTTGGAGGAACAAAGAACACATTATCAAAAATGCGAACTACTGTTACATCAAGCCAACAGGATTTATTTTGATTTAGGAACATTGCAGCGTTCACAAGGGATTCCAGAGCATGATCTTTTAACCCGATATAATGATGGACTGATAAAGCTCCATTCGCTTTACAAGCAAACGCAATCTGAAAATATTCTCTTTTTCTCCCTGCTCATTGAAGCATTTATTTTTCATACAAGCAAAGACTATTTAGAAG
>JBKJMR010000362.1:0-2797 GCA_046596275.1 Bacteroidia bacterium
CTGGCACGTAATAACAATGCCCGAAGGTTTGTGCGTGAGCATTACTTTCGTCTCTACTTTGTTTACGTTCTGTCCACCCGCACCACCTGAACGCGCAGTCTGAATTTCAATGTCTGCAGGATTGATCACAACATCCACTTCTTCAGCCTCAGGCATTACTACAACAGTTGCAGCTGAAGTATGCACACGTCCCTGCGTTTCAGTATCAGGAACACGCTGAACACGATGCACGCCTGATTCATATTTCAAAATTCCATACGCGCCCGGGCCACTTACTTCAGCAAGAATTTCTTTGTAACCGCCCATTGTACCATCGCTAAAATCGATGATCTCTAATTTGAGATTATTCATTTCACAATAGCGTGTGTACATCCTGAAAAGATCGCCTGCAAAAATCGCTGCTTCATCTCCGCCGGTTCCTCCGCGAATTTCAAGCACTGCATTTTTTTCATCTTCGGGATCTTTCGGCACAAGCATGTTGCGGATTTTTTCTTCCAGGGGCGCAACTTTAGGTTCGAGCTCAGCGATTTCACCTTTCGCCATGTTTAAAAAATCCTGGTCCTTTTCTGTTGCTAATATTTTTTTAGCTTCAGTAATATTTTCAAGCAACGATTTGTATTCATGATAAGCCTGAACAATTCCTTCAAGGTCTTTGTATTCCTTATTGAGTTTGGCAAATACTTTCATGTCGGCCATAGAAGCAGGATCAGAAAGTTTTTCTTCTACTTCCTGGCGTCTTCGGTCGATTGCCGCGAGTTTATCTAACATAGGCGCAAAAATACAAATGAAATGGGGATAATTATTTTAATGTCTGGCAGAATTGGTCAATCTTTCGCATCGTGGCAAGCGTGGTGACTGGTATACCCCATTCAGGTTTTTCAGGACAAACATCCATGAGGGATTGAAATCCTCCTCTCCGGAAGTTGATAAACAAGTGCCTGCTGTTAAACACTGTTTCTTTTGGCCAGAACATGCTATCCTGCGGATTGTATCCATTATAAGTTGCAATAAGTGGAAACCAATCGGCAGGTTTTGATTCACCTTTCGGATGAAGCCGGTCAAAAACAGTAACCACCCCTTTTCCTTTTTTTAGCCAAAAAACAAATGAAAAATCATTTGGCTTTTGTTGATAGCTATAGTAGCTATGCGCACACATTACGGTGTCTTTCTCGGATTTGAAACATTCGCATGCAAATTTTTCAGCTTCATAAACCATCGTTGAACGGCTGATAGTACTACCGGCAAGATCATCAGCTCTATCAAATGGGCAATAAATTGATGCTCCTCTATTCTCAGCTTTCGGAACCAGCGTGTTTGAAAAAATTGCCAGGGCGACAAGCAGGAAGAAGCAGATTAATAATTTCATTTTATTTGAAAATTAAAATCAATAAACAAACTCTCCGAACTCAGAACGGATCGTTAATTTTTTTCCTTCATTCGCCTCCACTCTTCCTACAACCTGCGCATCGATGCCGAATGATTTTGAAATCGAAATTATTTTATCAGCAAGCTCAGCCGGTACATACACTTCCATGCGATGTCCCATGTTGAAGACCTTATACATCTCATTCCACGGTGTTCCGCTTTGTTCGTGAATAAGCTTAAACAAAGGCGGAACAGAAAATAAATTATCCTTAACGATATGCACGTTATTTACAAAATGAAGCACTTTCGTTTGTGCGCCTCCACTGCAATGAACAAGTCCATGAATTTCATTTCTGTGGGCTGCAAGTATTTTTGCAATTACCGGCGCATAAGTCCTGGTCGGCGATAAAACTAATTTACCTGCGGTCATTTTTTTACCATCGCCGATTTCAATTTCATCTGTCAATTTTATTTTTCCTGAGTAAACAAGCTCTTCAGGAACTTGCGGATCAAATGTTTCAGGATATTTTTTCGCAAGCGATTTTTCGAATACATCGTGGCGTGCAGAAGTCAATCCATTGCTTCCCATTCCACCGTTGTATTCTTTTTCATACGTTGCTTGTCCGCTCGAAGAAAGCCCGACAATTACATCACCAGCCTGAATTTTCTCATTGGTGATTACATCGCTTCTTTTCATTCGTGCAATAACGGTTGAGTCAACGATGATCGTTCTTACCAGGTCACCAACATCAGCTGTTTCTCCACCGGTGCTGGTGATGCCCACGCCAAAATCACGCATTTCTTTGAGCACTTCCTCTGTTCCGTTAATGATCGCCGAAAGCACTTCACCCGGAATGAGATTTTTATTTCGACCGATCGTTGACGAAAGCAAAATTTTATCGACTGCACCCACGCATAAAAGATCGTCGGTATTCATTATGATGGCATCCTGCGCAATTCCCTTCCACACGTTTATGTCGCCCGTTTCTTTCCAGTATAAATAAGCCAGCGAAGATTTTGTTCCCGCACCATCTGCATGCATGACGAGACAATAATTTTCATCGCCGGTCAGATGATCAGGAATGATCTTGCAGAACGCATTCGGAAAAAGTCCTTTGTCAATATTCTTAATCGCATTATGCACATCTTCCTTAGAAGCGGAAACACCACGCTGATTATATTTCAGATCTGCCATTGCAAGTTTTGAGTTCAGAGTTTCGGGTTCGGAGTTTCGGGTTCAGAGTCGGCGTTTTTTTACAACTCGAAACCCGAAACCCGGAACTCTTTAACTTATTGCTGTAAAAGTACGGAAACAAAAAAAGCGCCCCGTTATTAGCGGGACGCTTCTTTAATTATTTATCAGATTAGTATTGTTTTGGCTTGGTAGCAGCAGGTTTTGTTCCTGTTGGTGCTGGCTTTGCAGCTGCCGGAG
>JBKJMR010000388.1:0-4987 GCA_046596275.1 Bacteroidia bacterium
ATTCACAATTACTTCCACAGCTTTTTCCATGTCCTGCACCGCAACCCATTCCTGACGCGAATGAAATGCATGTTCGCCGGCAAAAATATTCGGACAAGGTAATCCCATGAAAGATAATCGTGATCCATCTGTGCCGCCGCGGATGCTGGAACAATGCGGTGTAAGGCCGGAACGTTTGATGGCTTCGATGGCGTAATCAACCACCTGCGGATGTTTATCGAGCATCACTTTCATGTTGCGGTACTGTTCCTTCACCGTAAGTGTGTATGACGATTTTGGAAAACATTTCATCGCTTCTTCAATTGTATCCCGCAACAATTGTTCTTTGTGACGCAGTCCTTCATCTGAAAAATCACGCAGGATAAAATTTATGGTTGTTTGTTCTAACGTTCCTGAAATAGATGTCGGATGAACAAATCCTTCTTTGTGTGAGGTTGTTTCAGGCGTGAATTTATCTTTTGGCAAACGATCTAAAATCTGCGCAGCAATCTTCAATGCATTTTCCATTTTCCCTTTTGCAAAACCGGGATGTGTGGAAACGCCATTGATTACCAGTGTTGCGCCATCGGCAGAAAAAGTTTCATTCTCCAAATGACCAAGCGATTCACCATCCATCGTATAACCGAAATCAGCGGCAAGCTTTTTCATGTCCACTTTGTCCACTCCCCTTCCGATCTCCTCATCAGGCGTAAACAAAATGCGGATCTTTCCGTGCGCAATTTCCGGATGTTGCATGAGATAATTTGCAGCATCCATAATCTCTGCAAGACCCGATTTATTATCAGCGCCGAGCAATGTTGTTCCGTCGGAAGTAACAATATCATTTCCGATTTGGTTTTTCAAATCTTCATGATCTGCAAAACGAATGACCTGGTTAGTATCACCGGGAAGCACAATATCTTTTCCCTGGTAATTTTTATGCACTTGCGGATTCACATCTTTTCCGCTACAATCGGGAGATGTATCCATGTGTGAACAGAAGCAGATCACAGGAACATTTTTAGATGTTGTTGCCGGAATTGTGGCGTATACATATCCGTAATTGTCCATGTGCGCATCGGAAATACCCATGGCGATGAGTTCTTCCACCAAAACTTTTCCAAGATTTTTTTGTTTTTCCGTGGATGGCACGGTTGGTGAATTGGGGTCAGATTGGGTATCTATTTTCACATATCGGAGAAAACGTTCCAAAACGGTGTGGCTTATTGCTGTATTTTTCATTTGCTAAAGTTAATCACTCATTAGGATTTGCCAAGGATCGATTAAAAGCTACGTACCATCGATAAAAAAGGAAATAGGAAACTTCGGGCACAATAATCGAGTATACTTATATGTGACATTCCAAACTGAGCGGCAATCCTAAATAATTATTGGAGTATGGGCAGTAAATTACATTGCATCTTATTGGTCGAAGATAACTTTATGACGAACCTCTTTAATGAGAAGATGCTTGAAAATCTTTGTATCGCAGATACTATTGTTACAGCGGAAGATGGTGAAGAAGCTTTGAAATATTTAGACCGAAGCGTAAAAAACCATACATATCCTGAACTTATTCTGGTGGACATATTTATGCCTAAAATGAGTGGCTGGATGTTCCTTGAAAAATTCAACAAGCTCAACTTCCCTGCCGGAAAAAAACCTGCGGTTGTTGTGCTAACGCATTCACACGAAGAAGGAAATCATGAACAGGCGCTTGCCATTCCGGGCGTGATCGGTTTTTTAAATAAGCCGCTCACCGAAAATGATGTTATGGAGCTGCTGAATCAGCATTTCACATCTGTAGTGGCGCACGATTAACATATAAAATTTCAAAAAAATAAAAGCACTATTTTCCTATTTGGAATTTGGTGCTTTTTACTTTTAAGTTTTTGTAACACTATATTTGTTTCATGGATATAGATGCTCTTCGCTACCCGATCGGCCAGTGGGAAAAACCATTGGCGTTTGACATGAAAAAAATCGCAACCCAGATTCAAATCATCAACGAATTTCCGGGGAAACTGAAAAGTAAAGCAGCTTCTTTTTCTGCTCAACAGCTGGAGAAAACGTATCGCCCCGGTGGCTGGACAGCAATACAAGTCATTAATCATTGTGCGGATTCGCATATGAACGCGTTCATCCGTTTTAAGCTTGCATTGACGGAAGATAAGCCAACCATCAAACCTTATGCTGAAGCAAAATGGGCAGAGCTGGCTGATGCGAAATCTTTTCCTGTTGATTCATCTGTGCGGCTGATTGAAGCGTTGCATGCGCGGTGGACAGCCTTGTTGCTTTCATTGGATGATGAACAATGGAATGCAGGATTTATTCACCCGGAACATGGCGGCGAATTAAAGCTTTTTCAAACTGTTTCTCTTTATGCCTGGCATTGTGAGCATCATTATGGGCATTTGGGTCTTATCAGGTGATGAAAGATTTGGTGTCCGCCGCGGCGGAGGGAGATTTGATGACTGGGTGATTCACGCACTTGCCGGTTCACCCATACCATAGGAATTTCCTTACAAGTGATTGGTAATCGGTAATTTAGTAATTGGTAATTTTTTCTCCCTCCTTTCTTTATCTTTGAATCAATGAAAAAGCTTCTTCCCGCAGTTTTGGTTTTTATCACCATGGCCTCTTGTTTTTGTGGTCCGGGTGACCAGGATAAATTCACCTACCAGGATAGTTTTGTTGATTCAGCATTGACAGCAAATGATATTGTGGATACGTTCAGCATCAAAACCGGCGACTCAACAGAAACATTTTATGATTGTTCGGTCCTGAGCCGCAAAATCCCAGGTGAATCACAACAGGCTGCGATTCGAAGTGATCTCGGGAAACTGATCCATTGCGGTATCGACAGTTTTGATTTCCTGTATGTGGTGCCGAATTTATTCCCGGGTTTTGTCAGCGAAAATCATGTATCCGGAAAAAAAGTAACGTACGGTGATTTTGTAACACATGTGAATGAATTCAAAAACACAGATTCGTATTACCAGTTGCATGTCCGCGTGAATACACTCGATAGTTTACGCACTGTAAAATTCGATGTAAATAAATTGTACACCATGAAACCCACACTAGGCAAGTTAGGATTCACCGAACCTGAATGGGAAATGTTTTCCGGCTTCGCACGCACCTACCCGGTTCCGAAAAAAGGATTTTATACCTGGGGCGATTTATTGGATGCGTTTGATACTTATAAGCCGAAAGAAATGTAGTGCAAAAAAAGTGATTGGTGTCCGCCGCGGCGGAGGTGATTGGGAAAAAAGGGTGAATTACTAAATTACAGATTACCGATTACCGATTAGAGATTACCGATTGCAATCAGCTTTAACAATCACAAATCACTTTACCTAATCTTCTTTAACCAATCACCTCCTTCAATTATGAAATTATTTTACCTCTGTTTACTTACTTTATTTGTTTTCGGTTGTGTTGATACGGTGGTTAAAGAAGATGCGAAGGTTGATTATTTCCGGGAAGATGTTGCGAAGATGGGGCGTGCGGGATTGTTGAAAAATGTGCCGGCGACAAAGCTGGATTCATTGGTGAAGATTTATAAGAAAGATTCGCTGAACGGATTGAAAGAATTGCTTGTTGCGAGTGGCGATTTGCTGAAGGTTCATGTTGTGCTTAATGGCCGTACACTGCAGGATGTATACCAGAAAATTTGCGATACGATCGGGATGAGATATCCTGAATTGAAATGTGATGAAGTGCAGACAACTATTCTTCCATCAAAGGCCGGAGGAAATGATACGGATTGGGTGGTTGTGAAAGTTCGCTTCGGACAAACCTGGTATGAGCGGAAACTTTATTATATGGAACGTTGGCAAATTGATGATTTTATTTACCGCATTTTCAATCGTAAGCTTGCAGATGATGGAAAAACCAAGCGTCTACATCTTGTTGAATATATCTGTGTTGATTGTGCGGAAACGCAGGATGATTTTATGGGCAATACTGATGTGACGCGTTACGGTTATCTTTTGCTTACTAAAGCACAGGAAGATTCGTTGATTACTATTCCGTCACTGGGCATGGAACCGGAGATGGAATTCAATATTTATACAACAACACAGATGAATGAGCAGCTTAAGAAATTCGAAGCTTCAGGATTAGGTGATGTGATTGGAAAGAAATGGTATGATAGAGTGAGAACGGATGTAATGCAATCGTGCGTTTACACACAAAATGATTTTTATGATTTCTTCGACACGCTTTTTTCATTTACATCTTTCGACACTTCGAATTCCTATAATCCCTATGAGGAAATCTTAAACTCCTTATCAAAAATTTCAAGAGGCAATTTTATTCCGGGACCGGTAACGGATGAAGAAGGAAATGGAAATGTGCGGAATGTTCAATTTTCTTTCAAAGGAGACGTTTATAAATTCGAAGCAGAACAGCGTGGTGGCTATTTATTTCCGGGAATCATTGATAATGTAAATAAAGCGTTGTCTGATCAAAAAGTGGGTGGCGCATTTTACACGATCGCAACCATGGATGAAGTGTGCATGCTTGTTTATATTGAAGACAATAAATTTGAAAAAGTAAAAGCATCCGGATTTTTTACGGTGCTTGAGAAAGGGCCTTCACAGGAATTGAAGAGTCGCTGGAATAATGCTGCTTTATGAGATTGATACATTTCTGGCATTAGACCAATCATTAAGTTCAGGGAAATTAACGTGAAAAGGTATTACCTGTATGTTTGGCTAAAGCCCAATGTCATTAAGTTAAGAGCATTTTTGCCTGTCATCAATTCCGTGAAGGCGAGAACAGGTCGCACCTACGACGCTCAGCAACTTTTTTTACCACATTTTTTATAGGCAGGTCGCACCTACGGCGTATGTAACTTCAGTATGAAATAGCGCCGTAGGTCCGACCTGGCTATAAAAAGCACTGTCCTTATAATAAAGCGCCGTAGGTGCGACCTGTTCTTTCCAAAAGAAAAAATAATAATTAAGTCAGTTGCTCTAAACGCTTAGGGATTCCCTTAACT
>JBKJMR010000236.1:0-3521 GCA_046596275.1 Bacteroidia bacterium
CGCTGCGTTTGCGAGCGCCTGTGCGGTTGCCTGGAAAAGATTACCCATTGCAACTGCAGGCGCTATACCGAGCACTTGCGTATTGGCTTGTGTAACCGAATCGGTGATCTGTGAATTTACTGCGGTCGGAAATGCCATGATTTTTGTTTTTTAAGAATGAATAAAAAATGTTGAAACGTTTAGTGATTATTGAAAGATGTTTATCTTTTTTGTAGCGATGCCTGTTGATGCTGTGTCAACGGAATAAAGTGTCGACACGCCTTGTGTCATTGTAGCTTGCGAGATCAGGCCTGCTTGCTGCTGGTTGAATGTTGCGTTGTGTGCTGCGTTTGATAAAGCCTGGCCTGTTGCAACGAAAAAATTTCCCATTGCTACTGCCGGTGCATCGCCAAGCACTTTCGTGTTTACCTGCGATACAGAATCCGTGATTTGACTGTTGATTGCTGTAGGATAAGCCATATTGGTTAGTTTTTAATTGGTGAAAAAATAATTCGTGAATTGTTGATCGATTCTTTTGCAGTTGGCCGGCGCTACTGTATTACAGCAACGCCAGCCATTACCTTGCTCTTAAGAATTCAGGATCTTCGAAGTAGCGATACCGTCGGCAGCTGTGTCGATTGAATAAAGCGTAGTTACGCCCATTGTGGTTGCAGCTTGTGCGGTTACGTTGGTCTGCTGCTGACTGCTCGTTGCATTGTGCGCTGCGTTTGCGAGCGCTTGTGCTGTAGCCTGGAACAAATTTCCCATTGCTATTGCAGGCGCATCACCCAATACTTTCGTGTTAGCCTGTGTGATCGAATCTGTGATCTGCGAGTTTACTGAAGTTGGAAATGCCATGAGGATTGGTTTTAAAAATGAATGATGAAAAGTTTAGTCGGTCATCGCAGGATTAAGCGAAGATCTTTTGTGTTGCAATTCCTGTCGACGCAGTGTCGATAGAGTAGAGCGTAGTTACTCCCATTGTAGTAGCAGCCTGTGCAGTGATGTTAGTCTGCTGCTGACTTGATGTAGCATTGTGTGCTGCATTCGCGAGCGCTTGTGCTGTTGCCTGGAACAAATTGCCCATTGCTATTGCAGGTGCGTCGCCCAATACTTTGGTGTTTGCCTGTGTTACTGAGTCGGTGATTTGGTCGTTGACCGATGTAGGAAATGCCATGATGATTAGTTTTTAGTTGATAAACAAAAATTGATTGAATGAATTGTCGTTTCGTTCTTCCGGCAATCGATGCACTGAATTGCAGTAATAGCGATTACACGAAGAGACTATTAAGAGTTAAGGATCTTCGACGTTGCGATTCCATCTGCAGCTGTGTCGATTGAGTAGAGCGTAGTTACGCCCATTGTAGTAGCAGCTTGTGCAGTGATGTTAGTCTGCTGCTGGCTCGAAGTAGCATTGTGTGCTGCATTTGCGAGTGCCTGTGCAGTTGCCTGGAACAGGTTGCCCATTGCTATTGCAGGAGCATCGCCCAATACTTTTGTGTTTACTTGTGTTACTGAGTCGGTGATCTGGTCATTGACGGATGTCGGGAAGGCCATAGTGATTTGGTTTTAGATTAGATGAATTGATTGATTAGGATTGGTGTTGAGATTTATTGAAGATGTCAGCTGAATTTAATTGAGTAGATCAGGTTCACGCCCATTGTAGTTACAGCCTGTGCAAGAATATTTCCCTGCTGTTGCGCTACGGTGGAATTGTGCGCCGCGTTGGCCAGCGCTTGTGCAGTTGCCTGGTAAAGATTTGCCATAGCTACCGACGGAGCATTGCCAAGCACTTCCGTATTTGATTCTGTAATAGAATCTGTGATCTGGCCGTTTACTGTTGATGCCATTGTATCGCTTGTTTAGTGATCGTGAAGAAGGCCTTCATGAATTCATGCATTAGCTACGGTGGTGTGACCGGCGGCGTTACAGGTGGAACCGGTGGCGCTGGTGGACCCGGAGGACCTTGTGGCCCCTGCGGACCCTGTGGACCTTGTGGTCCCAAATCTCCTTTCATTCCATCAGGACCAGTCACACCAATCACACCTTGTGATCCCGTAGATCCTGTTGGTCCCTGCAATCCTGTTTGTCCGATGTCACCCTGTGGTCCGGGAGGTCCCTGTGGTCCTTGCGGTACCGGCGGTTTTGCGCTGATCGTTTGCAGAATACGTGCGCAGGTAGAAGTTGTTGCCGCAGAGTTCAGCATCTGTGCATTGTGCTGCGCTGTAACCGCATTGTGCATCGACATGCTCAGCGTTTCTGCCATGACATTATTTACCATAGCCATCGACTGAGAGTTTGCGGTGCCTCTCACCAGCTGTTGAAGATCCGCCATGGAGGAGAACATATTGTTTTCGCTCATCGTGATTGTTTTTTAATTAGTTGGTTTTGATTTTTGTATCGGGAAGCAGAAAAATATTTCCTGCATCGTCTGCACCCACAAGCACCAGCGCCTGGTCGTTCTCAATCCGGTAAGTGATAAGCTTTCCATCCTGTGAAAGACTTCCTTCGGGTGTTGGTACCGAACTGATGATCGATTTAATTGTGCTCAGGTAACTTTCAGTCTGCGTGTTAATGCTTGCTTCATTCTGGTCTTCGATTTTTATCTGCTGTATCAAATTGAGCGCAGCCGATGCACTTGTATTGTAACCGATGAACCGGTTAGATGATGACAGCTGTTGCAAACCTGTGCGTATGCCGTTTTCTGTGTGCCCGGGTCCGATGCAAGGTGTAAAGAGGAGGTAATTGACGGAAGGCTGAAGCTGGTTGTAATATACCATAACTTCACTTTCCTGGATGCCTGGTGTCAGATTAGAAGGAAGCAAATGTTGCACAGCGTACGTGAAGAAGATAAACAGATCGATAAATTCAGGAATCGTTGCAATTGATTTTTGCTGTGCAAATGCACACGCCTGCGCTTGAATGCTACCATCCATGTTTTCCAGTTGCGTAACGAAATCTGTAAGCACGAGCAGATCACTGAAGGAAGGCGATTGAAAAAGATCGGGACGCGTGATCATGTCGGACGAAAGAAAGCTTGCTGTTTTGCTGATCTCATTATAGCTCAGCAGCTCGTTGCGCTGAAGAATTGCCTGTAAGCTGATTTCATTATCGAAGGATGTGTTGCGTGCAACAGCCAGCTGCTCGAGATCTTCATCTGCCATCGTCAGCATTTTTTTGAGCTGCGCCCTGAAGGTGGTGAAGCGAATGTATCCGTCGGAGTGAAGACCTTCCTGAATTAATTGCAGCAGCTGATCTTCATTTGCTACACGGCATGGTGGCATCACAGTGTCTTTCATCGCCCATCTCAGCCATTCCGTGCCATTTGGAATCATGGAAAGCATGGCCTGGAAACGGTTGGTGAATTCCGCTATGTTTTCGATAAGATGGCCGCTAAGGAAGATCATGTGAAATGTTTTTGTGTGAATGAAATTTTATTGACCGGAAGGATAACCGTTAAGCACGTCAGCGGCATTTGTACCGATCATGCGAAATGTGTTTGCTGCATCAACAGACATTTTTGTCGCGATGTCGATTGCCTG
>JBKJMR010000055.1:0-4376 GCA_046596275.1 Bacteroidia bacterium
TTGATAAACGGATCTTTTTATTCGAACGACAAAAACAAAAAGATTTATACCAGCGGACTTTCTGCTTCCGGAAGTTTTAACGATGTGCTGCAAGCCGATATGCAGCTCGTGCTCGAAGGCGACATGCTCGTAAAAGTGGATCGTATGAGCATGATGCACGCATTAGAAGTGCGTCCCCCTTTTCTCGATCACCACGTGGTGGATTTTGTCATGCAGCTTCCTGCTTCCTACAAGATCGAACCCGGCAACAGGAAAAAAATCCTGAAAGAAACATTCGCTGATCTTTTACCGGTGGAAATTTATTCAAGAAAAAAACAAGGCTTCGAAGTTCCCCTGCTGAAATGGTTCAAAAAAGAGCTCAGCGGAACAATCGAAGAATTGCTCAATGAAAAATTCCTCTTTGAACAAAACATTTTTCATCCACAAGAAGTAACAAATCTGCGCCATCAAATGAATTCAAATAACCCCGGCGATTCCGTAGCAAGAATTTGGGGACTAATAGTTTTTCAGAAATGGTGGAAGAAATATTGCCAGTAGTCAGCTGTCAGTAGTCGGTTTTCAGTAACATTCAGCTAAAAAGGCTATTCGTATATTCGTTTTGATTCGTAATTCGTTCCCCCTTTCGTACATTCGTTTTCATTCTCCCGATAGCTATCGGGATCGTTCCCTGAGTAATTCGTTCCCCACCTTGCCAAAAGTTCTCAGAATAATAAATCGTTTCAACATCGGAGGTCCAACTTACAACGTGGCTTACCTCTCGAAATATCTTGCGCCGGAATTTGAAACCTTGCTTGTGGGTGGTGCGAAAGATGAAACGGAAGACAGCTCTGAATTTATTCTTGATAAGCTCGGATTAAAACCCATCATTATTCCTGAAATGAAAAGGGAGATTGATTTTAAAAATGATCGTATTGCTTATAAAAAGATCAAAGCGCTTATACAGGAATTTAAACCCGACATCGTTCACACACATGCAGCGAAGGCCGGCGCAATCGGAAGACTGGCAGCAAGTGCTTGTAACGTTCCGGTTATTCTCCACACTTTTCACGGACATATTTTCCATTCCTATTTCGGAAAAACCAAAACGGCTGTTTTTAAATCAGTAGAAAGATACCTCGCAAAAAAAAGCAGCGCTATCATTGCAATCAGCGAAAAACAAAAACAAGAGCTTGCGCTTGAGCATAAAATTTGTCGGGCGGAAAAGATAAAGATCATTCCGCTCGGCTTCGATCTTTCACGATTCAGGGAAAACACGATCGAAAAAAGAGCGGCATTCCGTAACGAATATTTCATTGACGAAAATGAAGTTGCAATCGTTATCGTTGGTCGGCTGGTGCCGGTGAAAAATCATGAGCTGTTTCTCCGCGCATTAAAATCCGTGCTTGAAAAATCAGCTGTGCCTGTCCGCGCGTTTATTGTCGGTGATGGCGAAGACCGTCAAAAGCTGGAAACACTTGCGCATGAGCTTGGTTTTGATTTCAGCACCGAAAAAAAGAAAGAGAAAAAAGTGCTGACCTTCACTTCATGGATCAAAGATGTTGACCGCGTTCTCGCAGGCAGCGATATTGTTTGCCTCACCTCGTGGAATGAAGGAACGCCCGTGAGCCTGATTGAAGCACAGGCAGCAAGTCGCGCTATTGTGACAACCCAGGTGGGCGGCGTGGAAAACATTGTCAATCCGGGTATAACCGCATTATTGAGCGCTCCCGGCGACACTGAAAAATTCGCTGAAAACCTGGTGGAGCTCGTTCAGAATGCTGAAAAAAGACAGGCATTCGGTGATGCAGGATGGCCTGTGGTTTCGGAGCGATTTCATTATACACGCCTTGTGGCAGATATGGCCGCATTTTACAACACGTTGTTAAACCGGAAATAGCTCCATTTCAGGGCTTTTTTGATACCTTTGCCATTCCTAAGAAAACACGCCCATTCATTATGAAAAAAATGTTGCTGCCCCGGCTACTATTTATTGGTTTGCTGGCAATTCTTTTTTCGCTCAACAGCTGCCGGATTCTGAACCCCAACAACATGCTTTATGCAAGCAAAAACTATCCGTATGATACGCTGGAGACTGATTCAACGGTTGCCAAAGAGTTTGTGCTTGGACCCAATGACATTATTGAATTTCGTCTTTTTGCAAACGATGGTTTCCGCCTCGTCGATGTAATTTCATCGGGCGCAGGTGCAGGAAATGCTTCTTCTCTCATCCGTCAGGGATTTGAATATACGCTTGATTATACAGGCACAGTAAGATTGCCAATCCTCGGACTTGAAAACCTGACAGGCTTTACCATTCGTGAAGCAGAGCTTTATCTTGAAAAAAGATATTCTGAATTTTATGTCAAGCCGTTTGTAATTATCAAGATCACCAACAAACGGATCATTGTTTATCCGGGTGAACCGGGGCAGGCAAGAATCATTTCGCTTGCAAATAATAACACCACGATTCTCGAAGCACTTGCAACTGCAGGTGGTATTCGCCAGGATGGAAAAGCATATAACATCAAGCTGATCCGCGAAACGTATAATCCAAAAGATCCTTATAAAGTTTACAAGATCGATCTTTCGAAAATTGAACGCGGACTTATTGACGGATCAACAATCGTTCAGTCGGGTGATATTATTTATGTAGAGCCGCGTCGACAGCTTGCATCAAAATCATTGCGTGAAATAACACCGATTCTTTCTCTCACAACGAGTTTGCTTACTTTCTACCTGCTACTTTCACGACTGTGATTCCCAATTAGAAACTATGTTGCAGTCCCAGCTAAATGATAAAAATGAAACGCTCGAACGTTATAAAGAGCGTTTAACGAATTTCAGCGGGGAATTCGAGCTGGGGCTTTTCCTTTTTATTGCTAAAAGATCTATTTTCTGGATCGCTTTCTTTTTCGCAATTGCAATTGGTGGATCGTGGCTTTACCTGCGTTATTCTCAGCCTGAATTCGAATCCAATGCTGTTATGCAGATCAATAACCAGAACAATGCAAGGGTTCTGAATGTTGCGGGCATCAACGACATGGAAGAGCCGAATGAGCTGGCAGGTGCAATTGAAGTTATCCGCTCGAAAGTTTTTTTGAAACGTGTGCTTTCTAAATTGCCACTCGAAGTAAGCTATTACGCGCAGGGAAAAATTAAAACCAACGAACATTATAAATCATCACCGTATAAAGTTGCGATCAATGTCAAATCGCAGGATATTTTCGGAACACGTTTTGATATTCGCTTTAATCCTGATTTGAAATCCGGTGAGGTTTCTTATACATACGGCGGACAATTACAGTCGAAAAAGTTTGTTGCTAATCAATGGATTGAATTTCCACAGATCACATTATTGATCACGCTGAATGCAGAACAGCTAAAGGCAATGCTCAACACGACAGGTGATAATACCTATTATTTTGTGTTGAATTTAATTGACGATTTGGCCGATAGCTATTTCCAGCGGTTGAATGTTGCTATTATCAATGAGCCTGCGAAAACCATTCATATTTCATTTACAGATAACAATGGCGTCAAAGCATACGACGTTGTAAATTCCATTACGGAAGAGTACATCAATTTTGATTTGGAACGCAGGAGTGAAAGCGGAAATAAAGTGCTTGCATTTATTATGGGCGAGCTAAAATACCGCGAGAAACAAATGCAGCTCGCCGAAGACAGCATTCGATACTTCCGTGAAAAAAATCACATCCGCGATAACGAAGAGATCAACACATTCAACATGACCCGCTTCGGATCGATAGAAGATCAGCTGGTGAAAGTGCAGCTTGAAAATAAAGTGCTGACCGAAATCCAAAAGAAGCTTGTTGAAAAAGATGTTGACGTAAAATCGCTGCTTGCGCTTGTATCAGGAACAGAAAACAGCGCATCACTTGCAATGCCGATGGGCAATCTTTACAGACTTGTAAGCGATCGTGAAGATGCGTTGATGTCTGTTACACCAGCGGCGCCGGAAATAAAAGCGTTCGATTACCAGATCGGGATACAAAAAACTTTGCTGCTTCAAAGTGTTCAGTCGATCCTGGACCAGGGGAAGATCCGCGAAACTGCTTTGAATGAAAAGATGAAAGATTACGGCTCAAAGCTTCCTGAAGAGGATAACCTGAATGTGGAATACACAGCGCTGCAGCATTTGTATGACATCAATGAAAAATTTCGCAGCACTTTTATTGAAAAAGAAATCGAATACCAGATCTCAGAAAAAGGTTTTACATCGCAGCATGTCGTTCTTGAAAAACCGCGCATTCCTGCCACACCATTCAGCCCGAGCAAACGTTCTGCAATTATTACCAGCGTTCTTTTAGCAGTTGTGTTCAGCCTTATTGTAGTTGTTCTGCGTTACCTCATGCACGACACGATCACTTCGCTTAATC
>JBKJMR010000278.1:0-3544 GCA_046596275.1 Bacteroidia bacterium
TGTACAGGAGAATTGAACCAACTAATACAAGCCCGTAAAACAGAATATTCTGAATAACAAGGTTTAATGTTGACGGCGAATTAATGAATGGCAATTTCAGAATTATCCATTCTCGTATCAGCATATGGTTTATCAAATACATGGAGTAAGATACAAGGCTGATATAAGTTATTGCTTTGTAAAAAAAACCTTTCCCCGTTTTGACTGACGTTAAGAAGGGCAATAGGAAAAGTGTTCCTACCGAAACTTTTAAGAAAGTAAAGACCGTCATATATAATTCTTTACTCATGATGTGATAATTGATCTTGATCTTTTCACTGACTAAAATGAGAATTCCGAGAATGAAAAAGTGAATACGAAATTTTTCCCAAAACATTTTGTGATAAAAAAACACGTATGCGCCAATCACGCCGAACATAATGCTGTCGAGACGTGTGATCACTTGCTTGCGAAAAATTGCATCCCAGGATACGGTTGTAAATTCCCCATAATTTAAAAACCGGTAATAGCGTATTCCTGTTGAAAACAGAACGATCAGCACTGCCACTAACAGCAGCGCTTTTTTGTGCGACAACACACGCAAATAGGCCAGTAAGAATACCGCTAAAGGAACTAGCAGGTAGAACCATTCTTCTACACTCAGGCTCCATGCCTCAGGAAAAAAAATTGGATGTGGACGATTGAAATTCTGAAGAAAAACAAAATATGTTTTGACCTGCCAGGCATTAAATCCCGGCTCAAACAAAATCGAAATAATAATGAGCACGATTAGGATCAGGAAATAATTCGGCAATGTTCTTAACCATCTTCTCTTCCAGAAATCCCAGAGCACGCCGGCAGTTGGTCGTTGTGTTTCCAGTATTTTTAAGAGGATCGACCCGATGAGAAATCCGCTGAGAACAAAAAATATGGAAACACCATCAAGTAAAAAGTGGCCCATGAAATTTACAACATGCTTTGGAAGGAAGACAAATCCATGCTGGATCACCACAAATAAAATGGCCACTGCGCGTAGGATGTCAAGACCAAAAACCCGCTTCGGGTCGATATCGAGCTTGAGGAGATTTTTTAAGGGTGGCATTGAAGTGGCTGGCGGGTGAAAATCGAAGATAAGGTTTTTGTTTTACAGGAGAATTTAGAGCCTGTTTAAAATTTATCTTCCGAAATTCTTATGCGTCTTTTTGCACCATACTGCGTTACTTTCCTTGTCCAGACTTCCTTCGGGTATGAACTGCGAAAAGTGCCTTGTCTGGCACAAAAAACCGCTCATAATAATTCCGAAATCTAAATTTTAAACAGGCTCTTATTCATTTTTTGTAGATTTGAAAACAATTATAAGGATCAGTGCAGGCTGAACAAAATGAAAATATGGAAGTATTTCCCAGGATCAGCGTCATCACCATTTCCTTCAACCAGGCAGATTACCTGGAACAAACCATCCACTCGGTTTTAGACCAGCAGTATCCCAATCTCGAATACATTATCATTGATGGCGGAAGCACAGATGGTTCAGTTGATATTATCCGCAAGTATGAAAAGCAGCTGAGCTTTTGGGTGAGTGAGAAGGATAATGGAATGTATGACGGACTTCAAAAAGGTTTGCAGAAAGCGACCGGCGAGATCATGTGCTGGATAAATTCAGATGATATGTTTCATGCGAAATCGCTTTTTGCGGTATCAGAAATTTTTTCGAATATAAAAGAAGTAGAATGGTTGCAGGGAATGCCGACGGTAATTGATGAAGAAGGTAGAATTGTTTACGTCAAAAATTTCAGGCAATGGTCGAAGTACAATTATTTTCTCGGGGATAAAGAGCACATCCAGCAGGAATCCACTTTCTGGCGCAAAAGTCTTTGGGATAAAGCAGGTTCACGCGTTGATACATCGTTGAAGCTGGCTGGTGATTATGAATTGTGGATGCGTTTTTTCGATCACGCAAAATTATATTGTGCGCGGACGGTTCTTGGTGCATTTCGTGTGCGCAGCAAGAATCAGCTCAGCCTTGAACGCATGGGAGAATATAATTCCGAAGTGGCAAAAGTGCTTTCTGATAGAATGAAAAAGCTTTCAGCAGAAGAGCAAAAAGCGCTTGCATTGATTCACACTTATCGTAAACCTTCTTCCAATCCGTTTGCGCGCAAAATAAAACATGCGGAATATACAGCAGCATTCGATTACGCATCACCGATTACATTCGACAGAAATATTCCTTCTTTTGTCCTTGAAAAATAAGCACAGGGTTTTATGAAAAGTAAAATCTAACGAACCAAAGAATGAGTAACAGCAGCTTGATTTCGATTGTAATTCCGACCTATAATTCAGGGAAGACAATAGAAGCGTGCCTGGAAAGTATCCGCGCACAAAACTTTCGTGATTTTGAAGTGCTGATCCTTGACGCTGTTTCTACTGATGATACGCTGACAATCGTAAATAAATTTAAAGACAGCATTCCGCTTCGGATCATTTCGGAAAAGGATAAAGGAATTTATGATGCGATGAATAAAGGAATTGCTCTTTCGAATGGTAAATGGCTTTATTTCCTTGGCAGCGACGATGCTTTTTTTGCAAACGATACACTTCAGCAAGTTTCAGAAGTAATGAAATCAACTGATGCAGCTGTTATTTACGGCAATGTGATGAGCGATCGTTTTAATGGCATTTACGCGGGTGAATTTAATAAGACAAAAATTTACAATCAGAATATTTGTCATCAGTCCATTTTTTTTAGGAAGGAAATTTTTCAAATAACCGGTGAATTCGATTTGCAGTATAAAGCACATGCGGATTACGATCATAATTTTAAATGGTTTTTATCCGGCAAGATCCGTCACAGCTTTATGGATATCATCGTTGCGAATTATGCAGATGGCGGTTTCAGCTCCGTAACCGGCGATGCGAAATTTGCTGCAATGAAAAGATGGAAGTACAGCGTTCTTACAAGTGGAGCCATTAACAAGATGACGAAGCTGAAAATTCTCCGGGATGAGCTTCGGCGCGCATTAAAACAAAAACGCACTGCCGACTTTTTCACCATCTTTTTCCAGTCGCCAAAATTTTTATTAAATCTATAATTACTTTTTATTTTGCCTGAAGTCTCCGTCATCGTTCCGAACTATAATCATGCGAAATTCCTTTCGCTTCGGATGAATAGCATCTTGTCTCAAACCTTCCGGGATTTTGAAATCATTATTCTTGATGATCGTTCTACAGACAACAGCCGGGAAATAATTGAGCAATACAGGAATCATCCGCAGGTTTCTTCCATTGTATTGAATGACGTCAATAGCGGAAATGCATTCAAACAATGGCGAAAAGGAATTGCTCTTGCCAAAGGTGAATTTGTCTGGCTTGCCGAGTCCGATGATTTTTCTGATCCGCGATTCCTGGAAACAATGATGCAGCTCATTCACAGCGATAAAAAAATAAAAGTTGCTTTCTGCAGATCACAAATCGCAGATGCGCATGGAAAAACTTCGCGGACCAACGATTTTGAGTTTAATCATGGAGTCGTTTCTCATAAAGACTGGATGATGGAAGGTGCGGA
>JBKJMR010000201.1:0-5371 GCA_046596275.1 Bacteroidia bacterium
GGGGACGTGGGGCGAAAAAAAGGGGACGTGGGACGAGGTTAATAAGCGAATTCTCTATCATTAATGAGAAGTAAAAGTGCAAAGAGCAAGATTTTGTTGCTGACTTCATTATAACACTTGCACTATTTAATACTTTTTCTTCGTCCCCCGTCCCCCCGTCCCCCGTCCCTTTTTCTTTATCTTTGCCGGCCTTTATGGGAATATTTTCAAGCAGTCCGGGTACGAAAAAAGCAGGTGAAATGTCCTTTTTGGGGCATCTCGAGGCGTTGCGCTGGCATTTAGTGCGCTCGGCAGCAGTGATTGTGATATTGGCTGGCGTTGCATTTTGTTATCCTGAAATTCTTTTTGGTAAAATTCTTCTTGGTCCGAAACGTGCGGATTTTTTCACGTACACTTTTTTGTGTGATCTATCACAAAAGTGGGGGATGGGTGATGCGTTTTGTCTTTCGGATTTTAATTTCGAAATTATAAATTACGACATGATGGGTCAGTTCACGCTGGCTATGTGGGGATCGATCGTAGCCGGACTTATTGTTTCATTTCCATACGTGCTTTGGGAATTATGGCGATTCATCAAACCTGCGTTGAAAGAAAAGGAATCGAAGGCTGCATCTGGATTTATTATTACTGCTACGTTATTGTTTCTCACCGGTGTTTTATTCGGATATTATATTGTGACACCGATGGCCGTTTATTTCCTTGGCAATTACCAGGTAGATATTACAATTGGTAACAAGCCCTCGCTTGATTCCTATATCTCAATCGTTACAACACTTGTGCTGCTGATGGGTTTGGTATTTGAATTGCCGATGATCGTTTTTTTTCTCGCCCGTTTCGGAATTATCACAGCCGCTTTTATGCACAAGCACCGCAAGCACGCTGTTATCGTGATACTGATTGTCGCAGCCATAATTACACCGACAACCGACATCATGACACAAATGCTGGTAGCTGTTCCGTTATGGATTTTGTATGAAGTAAGCATCATCGTCGCAAAAAGAGTTGAAGTAAAGCGCGAGCGTGAGGCTAATAATATATAACATTTTACTCATGAAGGTTGGTAGTAAAAAGGGTAAAAGGTTGGTGGTAATTTTTTGATAAATAGATAATTTAAATTTCTACCACCAGCTTTTCCTACCACCTACCACCAACTTTTTTCGACCACCTCCGCCGCGGCGGACACCAACTTTTCCACCCATGGCTACACCAAAAGAAGAATTCGACTCCTACCGCGAAAAGATGAATGAGAAAATTCTCGGCGCGGATAATCTTGTGCTTAAGCGACTTTTTAACCTGGATACAAATACATACCAGGAAGGTGCATTGCCGGTGCAGACAAAAGAGATGCTCGGTCTTGTAGCGTCGATGGTTTTGCGTTGCGATGATTGTATAAAATATCATTTAGGAAAATGCCACGAAACCGGAATAACCCGTGAGCAGATCTTCGAAGTTTTTGCTGTTGCAAATATTGTAGGCGGAACGATTGTGATTCCTCACACACGCAGAGCTGTTGAATATTGGGATTCCCTGTAAAAGGAGAAATAATTACAGATTACAGATTACGAATTACAGATTAGGAGATGTTCTGATTTAATTATTGCGTAGTAGCAACCTACGCTAGTTTTATTTTTTTGCGTGAAGGATTGCAGCAAGCTACCGTGTAGCGCGTAAAGCCTGACCCGTGGAGGAAACGCGGAAAAGCGTTCCACCACGGGCACGCCCTGATTATATTCCCTTCTATTAAATCAAATGTATTGTCGGTGATACATTTTTTATTTCCATCAAATTTTTTTTATTATCCAAATCAAATCGTACATCGTAATTCGTACATTTTTTCTCTTCCCCATTGGCATCTTTCTTGTTTTATATATTCTACCAGGCAAAGTTTAAGCGGGTTCATTTTTTATAACGTGTGATGGAAGAACTTGAGTGGAAAGCAGTTTCTGTTTTTTTTACTGAATGTTGCAGACGTTTTTATGGCTGATTAGTGTAGAGTAAATATCCTTCCGTCGGGATAATTTTCCCTGATGAGCATATATATCTACACGAAGTAATAAGCACCCGCGAGAAAAAGAGAAAAAGTCTAAAAAATAATTTCAAGCAGCAGCCATTTAATTTTTTTATGCTGCTGCTGCTTTTTTGCAATTTTCATTATGCGAGATGCTGCAATAACCCTTATTCCGGAACAAAAAACCGGTGGCGAAACGGGCGCTACTTCTAAGCTGATAGCGGCGACACGTCATGATGCTATTGCTCTATTTGATCAATCTAAAAGACGTTTGGTTGATATTAATCACTGGAAAAAATTATGCGGTGATGCAGGAGCAGAATTTCAGCTTACCGACAACAAAGGAAATCTTTTACAACGGACATTACCTGAAGTAGGAAATCTTATTCGTATCGAGCTTCCTGCGCCGCCCAACAAAACCGGAGATGGATATGATTGGGTACGCATCGAAGCATTTGAAGATCATAAAGACCTGGTGAAAGATGAAGAAGTTTTTGGCTTTCGCGTTCGACCGGTTGAAAATCCGAATAACAAAAATGGTGAGAGCGCACATTTTTATAAAAGCAGTGCTACCAGCACTTTTTTAGTGCGACGAATAAATTACACGGTCTATGCATTGGAACGTGGTAAGAATGAAGTTCCGAACGATAAACCTTCAGATTTGCTTAACAAGCTGCGAAACATTATCATCGGCTTCGCAGCCATGGTAGGCTTATCAAAACCACAATGGAAAAATCTCGTAAACGGAATTTTAAAACCGAAAGGGTGAAATGTACGAAGTACGAATTACGATTTGTTAAGAATGTAGTTTATTTATTTTTTTAAATCGTACATCCTACATCGTAGTTCGTACATTTTTTCCCTTAGCCAATCCTGCTTCCATTCGTTACCTGTTTATCTGCGTTTAAAAGAATAACCTCTTTTTCATTTCCGTAAACTCCGAGCACGAGCACTTCGGAAATGAAGTTTGCAATTTGTCGCGGTGGAAAATTTACTACTGCGATAATTTGTTTCCCTTTCAAATCTTCATGTGAATAAAGTTTCGTGATCTGCGCGGAGGATTTTTTTATTCCGAGCGGACCGAAATCGATCCAAAGTTTGAAGGCGGGATTTTTTGCTTCGGGAAAATCCTGCACTTCAATAATCGTCCCGGTGCGGATGTCAAATTGCTCAAAGTCGGCGAATGTCGGCATGGAATGAAATTACGAAATCAGTTCGAATCCTCTGGAATCCAGACATTAAACACAACAATTTTCAATTAGTGAATCCATTTCGTCTCCTTCGTCGTATAAAACCTTCATCACCAGAAAGCTGCGAACTATCTCCCTTTCAGATATTATCGCTGTTTTGTAGCCCAATATTCATTTAAAATAACGTAAGAACCTGCTTTTGAAGCATTTTTGCCTAATTTGTCTGTCCTTAAACCCTCCTCATGAAACATTTTCTACTCTCCATCCTTTGCCTTTCGTTGTGTCTTTCGGTGAACGCGCAATGCATTGTTGAAATTCCTTTAACCCAACGCGCAACAGCTTCTACTGTTATCGTTGAAGGAAAAGTGATCAGCCAGCATTCGTTCTGGAATTCCAACAATACAATGATCTACACTTCAAGCGAAGTGGAGATCTACAAAATTTTCAAAGGTTCACTTTCAACTTCTACCATCAGCATTATTTCTGAAGGTGGAATTGTGGGCATGACAAAGATCATTGCAGAACCGGCACTTGAATTAATAGTTGGTGAAATCGGCGTTTTTACTTGCGCTCCACCAACACATATGAGAAATTTGCCTGTTAATACAACCGGCATTCCGCAGTTTGAAACATTTGCTTCTGTTCAGGGATTTGTAAAATATGATCTTGAGACAGCAACTGCAGCTGATGCGTTTCATACATATACAAACATTGAGACCGAACTTTACCCTGTTGTATTAGACGCCAACCGCTTAACATACGCCGAAATACAGGCTTTCAATATCAACAGCTATTCTGCGCAACGCACCGGGCCAAATCCAACCGTACAAGCAATTACCGGATTTGCTCCAACCACTGTTTCCGCAGGAACAGGCGCTACCATCACGATCACAGGATCAGGTTTTGGTGCAACACAAGGTTCAGGTTTTGTCGGATTTAAGAATGGTGATGATGGTGGAGCAACGTATATCAATCCTTTGCCATCACAATATGTTTCATGGAGCAGCACACAGATTGTTGTTGAGGTTCCTTCGAATGCAGGAACAGGAACGATCCAGGTCACTCAAGGTGTAACATTCACCAGTGCGGCTACACTAACCATTACCTATTCGCATCTGAATGTTGATTTTGATCCCGGCTCGGGCACTATTGCTTACGGAACAGATCATATCAATGATAATGGAAGTGGCGGATATACATGGAGAATGAATACCGCTTTTGCAGCGGACGCAGCAATGAATGCCTCTTTTACACGTGCATTCGATACATGGAGATGTGCAACAGGAGTGAATTGGTCCATTGGGGCTACTACTTCAATTAATGATGCTGTAAGCGATGGAACGAATATTATTTGTGAAGATGTTGCAGCTCCACTTTCAGCGGGCATTCTCGGCGTTTGTTACAGCTATTGGTCGGGATGTGCGAGCGGGCCAACAATTATCTGGTATGTAAATGAATTAGATATCATTTTTGATGACGGAAGTAATATTTCTCCACTGACATGGGAATATACTACTGCTCTTCCATCAGGAAGCGAATATGATTTTGAAACTGTTGCAGTACATGAATTAGGTCATGGCCACCAATTGGGTCACGTAATTAATCCGGGTGCGATCATGCATTATGCAATTTCAAACGGAACATCAAATCGTGCGCTTGGTGTAAATGATCTTGCGGGAGGAAATTTTGTGCAGGCGAAAAGTATTGTAGCGAATGTGTGCGGACCTGGAGCGATGTCAGCCTTTTCATGTGCTTCTGCACCGGTAGCTGCATTCACAGGAACACCAACATCATTATGCGCAGGCGGAACAGTAGCGTTTACTGATCAGAGTACAAATACACCAACATCGTGGTTGTGGTCATTTCCGGGTGGAACACCAACAAGCTCAACATTACAGAATCCAACAGTAACTTATAGTGTGGCCGGATCTTATTCAGTTACATTAACTGCAACAAACGCATCAGGAAGTGATGTACAAGGAAATGCCGGATACATCACGGTTAATGCAAATCCGAACTTAACCCCATCCTCGCAAACAAATATTTCATGCAATGGAGGATCAAATGGTTCAGCAACAGTTTCAATAAGCGGTGGCTCACCAGCTTATTCGTATAACTGGACACCGGGAAATCCGGCAGGTGACGGAACAATAACAGTAACAGGACTTACTGC
>JBKJMR010000284.1:0-3401 GCA_046596275.1 Bacteroidia bacterium
ATTTCAAACGATTCGCCTGGAACGATTCGAAATTAGAAACAGAGCTTACTTCCAGCCATTTTTTCTGCGCGCCGGAATACACTTCCATATCATAAGTCATTGCAGAAGCAAAACTCATATCACCACCGCAAAGTAAAAGTGTGCGGAAAGGCAATTCCAGGTCTTTCAATAATCCTGCAACATATTCACGCATTTCTTCCAGCACCTGCTAAGATTTAGAAGGATGCGCAAGCTGCACGATTTCCACTTTATCAAATTGATGCAAACGATTTAATCCCCGAACATGCGCACCATAAGAACCTGCTTCACGACGGAAACAAGGTGTGTAGCCACAATTTTTAATCGGGAAATCTTCTGCTTTCAAAATCACATCGCGATAAATATTCGTGATGGGAACTTCAGCAGTCGGAATCAAATAAAGATCATCGATACCGACATGATACATCTGTCCTTCTTTATCAGGAAGCTGCCCGGTTCCAAAACCAGATTCTTTATTGATAAGAATCGGCGGTTGTATTTCCATATAACCTGCTGCAGTTGCACGATCTAAAAAAAAATTGATCAATGCGCGTTGCAACCTTGCCATCTTTCCTTTGTAAACAGGAAAACCTGCGCCGGCAATTTTATTTCCCAATTCAAAATCGATCAGGTCATATTGCGCTGCAAGCTCCCAATGTGGTTTTGCATTTTCAGGAAGGTTCGGCATTTCACCGTGTTCGAAAACAGTTTTATTTTCTTCCGGCGTTTTTCCTGCAGGCACCTGTTCATTTGCAACATTCGGAATCTGCACCAAAAGATTGTGGGTGTCTTCCTCAATCTTATTGAGAATGTCTTGTAATTTTTTTTCTGTTTCTTTCAGCGCGATACTTTTATTTTTCAGTTCGTCTGCTTCCGCTTTTTTTCCGCCCTTCATGAATTCGCCCACTTGTCTCGAAATCACATTTCCTTCCGCTTTGATTGCATCGAGCTCAGCTTGTGTTTTGCGGCGGTCAGCATCAAGGACGCTAACCTGTTCGATGACATCGGTATTAAAATTCTTTTTTTTCAGTCGAAGGATCACTTCGTCTTTTTGATCGCGAATGGTATTTAGCTGTAACATAGATTTATTGAGACTGAATTTTGGTTAGTAAAGTTAATGATTTGCCTGTGGGGAACGGGTGATCCGAAAAGTTGACAGGCAGCAGGAAAAGGTTTTTTGGGCTTTTTTAGGAAATAGCACAAAAAGAAAATTCCCGCGAACCGGAGTTCACGGGAATTGACATTCTTTTCTGCCGTTTCTCGCTTACTCCGCTTTCGCAGGTAATACCGAAACGTACGAACGATCGTCACGCTTTTTCTTGAACGTAACAACGCCATCAGCAAGAGCAAACAAAGTATGGTCTTTACCCATTCCAACGTTTGCATCCGGGAAGTGACGTGTTCCGCGCTGACGCACGATAATGTTACCGGCAACAGCGAATTGTCCACCGTAGATCTTGATACCAAGACGCTTACTTTCCGATTCGCGGCCGTTCTTTACTTTACCTTCACCTTTTTTATGTGCCATGACTTATGGTTTTTGAGTTCCGTGTTCTGTGTTCCGTGTTGAGTTTTGAACCCTGAACCCGAAACCCGAAACACTTAAACTGTTTTTAGTCTTCTTTCTTTTTCTTAGCTGTTTTTTTCGGAGCTGCTGCTTTTTTCTCTTTCGGAGCTGCTGCCTTTTTCTCTTTTGGAGCGGCTGCTTTCTTAGCTTTTTTCGGCTTTTCTTCAACTACTTCTTCCACTTCTTCTACCGGCTGAGCGAAAACGCGTTTAGCTGGTTTCAAACGTGAACGTTCTTTGAGTTCAAGGATAGAAGCAATTTCAAGCTTGCCTTGTTCAGCAGTAAGCTTTTCGCCTTTTCCGAGAATTCCCTGCACGAGAAGTTCAGTTAATGACTGACGGTGTCCGTTCAATTTGCGATAGCCTTTACGGCGTTTCTTTTTGAAAACGATCACTTTGTCGCCTTTCAGGTGCGAAATCACTTTAGCAGCGATTCTTGCGCCGTCAATGGCAGGTGTTCCGACGGTAATTGTTCCGTCGTTGTCAATAAGAAGGACCTTACCTAATTCGATAGAGTCACCTTCTGTAGCCTCAAGGCGGTTCACAAAAAGACGTTGCTTTTGCGACACTTTGTACTGGAGCCCGGCTATTTCTACGATAGCGTACATGTTGGTTAGTTTTAGTTTTTTCCCTTTAAAAGGGATGCGAAGATAGGGAATAATTTGCTAATGTGCTGATTTGCTAATGAGAAAATGGTTTTTCAAGAATGCGATAAATGTATCTGATTGACTTTCAATACCTTTACGAGAGAAGCTATAAAACTTGAGAAGCAAAAGGCAAATGGCGGCTGGCTTAACAATAAGCTGAATTATATTAATAGAAAAGTGCGGATACTATGAGAAGTTTGCTGAAGTACATTGTTTCTTAAAACCATGTGCTAATTCACTTTTTTATTGTTAATGAATCAACTTTAGTCCCAATGAATTCAATCTTTTTATTCATTACTTCTATACCAGTTGAAGTTTTATTGACACTATACCAATTGAGAATTAGTGCAATAGCGGAAATCACAAATGCCCCTAAAGTAGCCCCTATAGTTACACGTTTTCCCCAAAATCCCAACTGTTCTTCTTTGGCCATCTTAACGTATTTGTCATCTGCGTATGAAATTCGACCATTTGGTGTGAGCATGTACCAGCCAACTTCAGGGCTATCGTACACATATTTCACTTCTTTATGGTATTCTAGAAATTGAATCTGTGATGCAACTTCATTCTCTGGATATCCAATTCGTTTCGTCAAATCCGAAATTGCGACTGAGACTTCAATTTCGTAATACGTTCCTCTTTTCTCGTCTTCCGGTAATTTATTAAACCAATATTCGACTTTGGAGAGTTCTTCCAAAATTCGTGCTCGAATTTTATATCTTCTCATTTGCGAAAAGTAGAACAAAATTGCAAGCTAGGCCAAGATGCATCAAATTTTAAAACTCAAGTGAAACAATTAACCCTCATACCTTTCACCATATTCTCATTTCCGTGCGCTGTCCAAAAATCACATCTTCCTAATCACCACCCTCTGCCCCACCCTCAACACGCTCTTCTCCGAAATCCCATTCCATTCACACAATTGTTTCACCGTTACTTTATATTTCTTAGCAATCACAAAAAGTGTTTCTCCTTTTTTCACATAATGAATTTGTTCGCCTCCGGCAGGATTCGAAACAACTTCCTCTGCTACTTTCGAAACAGAGGTTAATGCATTCAATTGCTTATTAATTTTCCCTTGCAACGAATCGCGTACAGGCTGAATGTTTTTGAACTTATCATTAAACAAATCCAAAAACGCATATGAAAACAAGTCTGCCTGCAAACCAT
>JBKJMR010000289.1:0-2796 GCA_046596275.1 Bacteroidia bacterium
AAGATGCAGGATTGAATCAACAACCGGTTACACCAGGCACAGAAAATGTACCATCGGCAGGAGTTCCTGTTAATGAATATATATTCCCACCAAGCGCACACGCATAATTACCAACGAAACCAGCAGAAGCAAACTGAACCGGACCGCCTGGTGCTGAGCAATACTCATACTCCAGCTTTACCCGCACACTACTCACGCAAGGTCCCATAGAACCACTTGCAGTAAGTGTAAAATCAATGGTATCGTTTGAATTCCATGTATTGAGGTTTACGGTTGCAGTCGAAATAACCGTGGAATCTTCAGGACCGCAATTAACCTGGGCAGGATCGACTCCACCTACGTTAATATTATTTTCACCCCTCAGGTACATGGAAATCGGATTTGGACCCGGACCGAAATTTCCCTGGTAATAAACCACAATCTTTACAGAGTTCCACGCATAATTTGGCGCATTCACAAAGCGGAACAAAAGCGTATCATCACCGTTACTGACGTTAACCGTGTCGAATAAATTGTTGTTATTATTCACTGCCATTCCGAAAGCGGAATAGGTTTGCGAAGTTGAAACCAGGGGCAACAACAAGCAGGTAGCGAATACAAGAGGAAGTAAAAATTTTTTCATTTAATTTATTGGGTGATTAATGGTTGAAATTTAAGAGGCGCAAAGATGACTATTTAATGTACTGTAAAAATCCAGCGCATAATTTAAACATGTGCTAGAACTAAGCACGTTAGACTTGATTTAGGAAAACATAAAACATACATGCCTGTTTTTTTCAAAATTTTGTTGCTTTATGAACTGATTTTTTCGTGCGCGAAGGTACCTGCAAATCAACTCCTATTATTATTCATCCATCAAAATGATGGTTAACCACTAGATCAACAGAACACATAAAAACCAATTCGACTCTTTCGGCTTTTTTGTGCGGCTGGACAGGTAAGAAGATGCGTATTTATTGTTTGTGTTCTAGGGCAGAATGTCCCAACTTTGATTTAGCAGACCATACGATCCCCCTTTTGCATTTATTATTCTTAAACTATACTCATGAAAAAGTTCTTTACACTATTTGCGATCATCTTTATTTTTCAATTTGATCTAAGCGCACAATCTACCTTTCAAAAAACCATCGCCGTTGCCGGCTATCCTGAATTTATTTCCACCGGGGTTCACCGTTGCAATGACGGAGGGTTTCTCTTATCCGGATATGATGCATCTAGTACAACAGTAGGATTTATTATAAAATTGGATGCTGCTAGCCAGGTGGTGTGGACTAAATTAATTTCTGATTCAGCTCAGGTACAGGTAATGGTCTATAGCGTGGGTGAATGTAGTACAGGTGGATATTACGCGTTAGGCTACACGAAAGACATGAATTACATTCCAAATGTTTTTCTTATGAAGATGGATGTTGCAGGAAACATGCTGTGGGATAAGCTTTTTCAAATGCCAGTGGGGGAATCGATTTATGGAAGTGTTCCACCCAAAGTAACCGAGCTTCCGTCAGGTGAATTCCTGATTTGTACTGCCATGTACAGCAGCGTGGGAATTATTAAAACGGATGCTACAGGAAATGTCATTTTTGCAAAATCCATTATCGGCGATTCGCTTGAACCTAAAAACCCGGGGCTGGATGCAATTGTAAGCAACGATGGTGGAATTCTTGCTGCAGGAAAAAGAGGCAATGATCCGTATTTTGTAAAGACTGATGCCTCAGGAAACATCCAATGGACAAAGATTTTTACAATGTCCAATTTTTATAACCGCATCTATCGTATGGTTGCAACTTCAGATGGAGGATATATTGCAGCCGGAATGAAAGCAGACGCGACGACGTATACCTATTCCGGTTTCCTGATGAAGTTAAACGCAAACGGTAATGTAGACTGGTATAAAGAATATAGTAATAACATCGTCGGCTTTTTTTATTTTACAGATATAAAAGAGCTTTACAATGGTTCCTTTTTAGTGATTGCAGCTAATGCAAGCAACGATCAGCGGGTACTTATTCAAACAGATATAAACGGAACCCTGCAGTCATCGCGTATTATAGGGGTTCCGGCCATGGAAAATACGTATACCTACACCGGTTTTGATATGAGCGCAGCCGGACTGCAGCTGGTTTATTCAACTTATAGTCTCTCGTTTGAACGTACTACTTATTTTTTCAACACTACTGACCTTAACCTTTATTGGTGCGATGTAACACCGTATCCGCTGACAGAAACAACAGTGAATTATACGCCGGTTGTTACTGCAGGAGCTTTAGTCCGGCCGATCGTTTTATCTACGGCATCTTTTTCATCGGTTCAGACTACTACCATTTCTCTTACAGATTATTGTCTCACTTCGAATGTAAATGAAGTCGCTGCTCCAAACACAAGCTCAGTTTTTCCAAACCCGGTCAGCACATCAGGAACGATCACAGCAGACCAATCTGCGATTGATAACGGTGCTGTATTTATTTTGTTTGATATGCTCGGCAATGAAATAAAAAGAACAACGCTTACTAATAAACAAACTGAGTTCGCAAGAGAAGCTATTCCTGCAGGTTGTTATTTGTACACGATCAGCACCGAAAAAGGAATGATCGCAAATGGCAAAATTATCCTGGCAGATTAATCCGCACAGGTTACGCAAATTACATAACCAAAAATCATTTGAATAAGAAGGGACGATCACATGATCGTCCCTTCTATAATTTATATCATACAAATCAATCCGCGAAATCTGTGAAATCTGTGGCAACTTTTATATTCTGTTCCTGCTTACAACAAAAACAAAGAAGGAAATGAATT
>JBKJMR010000309.1:0-2619 GCA_046596275.1 Bacteroidia bacterium
TAGATGCAGCTGAGGAAGCATATGTTCACGATGCCGCAAAAAGCATCAACGAACGTGTCGATCAGCTTGAAAAAGGTTTTGTGGTGACTGATAAGCAGGATCTGCTTGCATTGACGGCTTTACAATTCGCTACCCAATATCTCGAATCGCAAACAAAAGTTGTCGACGATAAAGATGGACTCACAGCCAGCCTTTTAGAAATTGATGAACTTATGGATGCGCACCTTGCCAAATCCCGGTAAGCAGTTTTATTCCTCCCCCGCGAAGGACTCCTTCGGACCGGAATATTTCTGCACACATTCATTTGTTAACGAATTCCCGCAACACGTTCGAAATCTTCGGACCTAATGCGGGATTTTTGTTAAACATGAATTATTAACCTCCGCCAACGCGGAATAAAAACTACCCTTATGCCACCGATCGTCATCACGATCATTGCCGGAGTTGGGGCGCTACTTCTCGGAATCATTGTCACCGCTACCGCTTTGCGCAATGCTGTGACAAGAAAAGCGACCGATAAATTAACCTTGGCGGAAGTCGAAGGTGAAGCGCTCAAAAAAGAGAAGATGCTCCAGGCCAAAGAAAAATTTCTGCAGTTAAAGCAGGAACACGAAAAGGCTGTCAATGAAAAGAACAACCAGATTCTCCAGGCTGAAACACGCGCGAAACAAAAAGAAGTAACGCTCAACCAGAAGCTGGAAGAAACAAAACGCAAAGATGCCGAGCTCGAAAAACGCAGGAAAGATCTCGAGCAGCAGCTTGAAATAAATAAAGCGAAAGAAGATGCAATCGAAAAGCTTCACCGCAGCAAAGTGGAACAGCTTGAAAAAGTTGCCGGAATTTCTGCCGACGATGCGAAAGTAGAAATCGTTGAATCATTGAAAGCTGAAGCGCGCACGGATGCAATGTCGTTCATCAAAGAAATTATGGATGAAGCGAAAATGACCGCGAGCAAAGAAGCGAAGCGAATCGTTATTCAAACCATCCAGCGTGTTGCCACTGAACATGCGATTGAAAATTCCGTTTCCGTTTTTCATATTGAGAACGATGAAATGAAAGGCCGCATCATCGGTCGCGAAGGAAGAAACATTCGTACGCTCGAATCTGCAACAGGAATTGAAATTATTGTTGATGATACTCCGGAAGCAATTATTCTTTCCGGCTTCGATCCGATCCGACGTGAGATTGCGCGACTTGCTTTACATCAATTGGTAACCGACGGACGAATTCACCCTGCGCGTATCGAAGAGATCGTGGAGAAAGTGAAGAAACAAGTGGAAGAAGAAATTATCGAAACTGGAAAACGTACCACCATCGATCTCGGTATTCACGGATTGCATCCGGAATTGATTCGTATGGTTGGACGAATGAAATACCGTTCTTCTTACGGACAAAATTTGTTGCAGCATAGTCGCGAAGTGGCAAACCTTTGCGCGATCATGGCCGGTGAATTAGGTTTGGATGTGAAAGCAGCAAAACGTGCAGGACTTTTGCATGACATTGGAAAAGTTCCGGATGATCAGCCAGAATTGCCTCACGCGATTTTAGGAATGAAGCTCGCTGAGAAATTCAAAGAGCGTCCTGACATCTGCAACGCGATCGGCGCCCATCATGATGAAGTAGAAATGACTTCCATGATTTCCCCGATCATCCAGGTATGTGATGCTATTTCCGGTGCGCGTCCGGGTGCACGTCGCGAAATTGTTGAGCAGTACATCAAACGTCTGAAAGATCTCGAAGCGCTTGCAATGTCTTATCCGGGTGTAGATAAAACCTATGCGATACAAGCGGGAAGAGAATTGCGCGTGATCGTTCAGTCAGAAAAAATTTCTGATAAAGACGCAGAAAAGCTCGCAACAGATATTTCAATGAAAATTCAAACCGAAATGACGTACCCGGGACAAGTAAAAGTTACTGTCATCCGTGAAACGAGAGCGGTTTCTTACGCGAAATAGTTTCTGGTTTAAAATGTTTCTGGTTAAAAAAGGTTTCTTGTTTCTGGTTTAAAAGGTTTCTGGTTTAAAAGGTTTCTTGTTTCTGGTTTAAAAGGTTTCTTGTTTAAAGGTTTAGATCAAATACATTTATCAACAATAAACAATAAACAATAAACAACAAACCAGAAACAAGAAACAAGAAACCAGAAACAACAAAATGAAAAGGTGAATCGGCAGAAAACAGTAATTGATCCTGACCACAGTAGCTCAACCTACTGGAAAGACCTCTGGGCATACCGGGGGCTTTTCCGTTTTCTTGCGTGGCGTGATCTGTTGGTACGATACAAACAAACTGTGATCGGTGTTGCATGGGCGGTGATTCGTCCGTTGCTTACGATTGTGGTTTTTTCTTTTTTCGCGAGTTTGATTAATCCAGATGCGGTAGCAGGTGTGAATCCATTGTTAGTGGCCGTCGCAAGTATACCGTGGACATTATTTTCCTCTTCACTTACCGAGTCCAGCAATTCGCTTATTTCCAATTCAAACCTGATCACGAAAGTTTATTTTCCAAGACTGATTGTTCCTTTAAGCACGATCATCGTTTGCCTGGTAGATTTCGGAATATCACTCTTGATCCTGATCGGTATAATGATTTATTATCATGAAGTTCCTGATTGGAGAATTC
>JBKJMR010000704.1:0-4001 GCA_046596275.1 Bacteroidia bacterium
GAATACCGTGGCTATGACAGCGCCGGTGTTGCGATGATCAACGAAAATTTGCATGTCTATAAATGCAAAGGAAAAGTTGATGACCTTGAAAAATTTACTTCCGGTAAAGACATTGAAGGAAGCATCGGCATTGGCCATACACGCTGGGCAACTCACGGAGAGCCCAATGATGTAAATGCACATCCACATTATTCAGGAAGCAAAAGGATTGTACTTATTCACAACGGCATTATTGAAAATTATGCGCCGCTGAAAGAGGAAATGAAAAAGCGCGGACATAAATTCGAGAGTGATACGGATACCGAAGTGCTTGTTCATCTTATCGAAGATATTCAGCAGCGGGAAAAGGTTGATTTGCCCGAAGCAGTTCGTATTGCATTGAATAACGTGATCGGCGCTTATGCGATTGTTATTCTTTCACAAGACGATCCGGATATTCTTATTGCAGCGAAAAAAAGCTCGCCATTGGTTATCGGTGTGGGTGAAGAAGAATTTTTTGTTGCTTCCGATGCTACACCGATCGTGGAATACACGAAAAATGTGGTTTACCTGGAGGACGAAGAAATTGCTGTTTTAAACCGCAAAGGAAAGCTGCATATCAAAACCATTCGCAATAAGGAAGTTGATCCGTATATCCAGGAATTACAAATTCAGCTGGAAGCAATTGAAAAGGGCGGCTTCGAACATTTTATGCTCAAAGAAATTTATGAGCAGCCACGTTCGATCAAAGACAGCATGCGCGGAAGGGTAAATGCGGTGGAAGGAATTGTTGCGCTTGGCGGAATTCATGAACATCTCCAGAAATTTACCAATGCAAAACGTATTCTCATCATCGGCTGCGGCACTTCATGGCATGCAGGACTGGTAGGAGAATATTTATTTGAAGATCTTGCACGCATTCCGGTTGAAGTAGAATATGCTTCTGAATTCCGTTACCGCAATCCTGTTATTTACGAAACCGATATCGTGATCGCGATCTCTCAATCGGGAGAAACTGCTGATACGCTTGCGGCAATTGAGCTGGCAAAATCCAAAGGCGCTACCATTTTCGGCGTTTGTAATGTGGTAGGTTCCACCATTCCGCGCACCACGCACGGAGGCTCCTACACACACGCAGGTCCTGAGATTGGCGTTGCTTCGACTAAAGCATTTACTGCTCAGGTAACGGTGCTTACGATGATGGCTTTATTGCTTGGTCACCGCCGCGGAACGATTACACAAAGTCATTACCACGAATTGCTCAGTGAGCTGGAAGCAGTTCCGGCAAAAGTTGAAAAAGTATTGAAGCTTGATGATCAATTAAAATATATCGCTTCTATTTTTAAAGACGCGAAAAATTTCCTTTACCTCGGACGCAGCTACACATTTCCTGTTGCGCTTGAAGGTGCGTTGAAGCTCAAAGAAATTTCCTACATCCACGCCGAAGGTTATCCTGCAGCAGAAATGAAGCACGGACCGATTGCGCTCATCGATGAAGAAATGCCGATTGTTGTTATTGCAACAAAAGGAACTTCTTACGAAAAAGTGGTGAGCAATATCCAGGAAGTACGTGCGCGAAAAGGAAAAGTGATCGCAGTGGTTACAGAAGGCGATACGATCGTAAAAACAATGGCCGACCACGTGATTGAAATTCCGGAGACGGATGAAAAGCTTGTGCCGCTTGTTTCTGTTGTTCCGTTACAATTGCTTGCATACCATATTGCGGTAATGCGTGGTTGTAATGTAGATCAACCGAGGAATTTGGCGAAGTCGGTTACGGTGGAGTAAAAAGAATTTATTTAAAATTGTAGAGACGCGATACCTCGCGTCTTTTTTTTTGCGTGAGGGATAGTAGTGAAAAGCCCGGATCTCGTCAAAAGCACTATATCTTGCCAGAATATTTAAATCATTTTGACGAGAGAGGACTTGTAACGTATAGCCCGACCGTAGGGCACGCCCAAAATATGTCTCACGCAGAGTTCATGAAGCGCGCAGAGGAAAATTATCGCACGCAGATTCTAAAAGATTTCGCAGATGATTTTTCGGATGTTGGAAATCGCAGAGAAAATTGTGCTGTAGAGTGATTCGTATATTCGGTTTGATTCGTAATTCGCTCCCCTTTCAATCTATCCACATAAAAATCTTGTTGTTATTCTCGTACTTCTTCAGCTCTTCTTTATCGGCACAGAGGATGGCGATGAAATCGATGAGGGGAAGGATCATGCCGCCGCCGGCTGTTACTAAATATACGACGGGAATCCATGGTTCACATCCGAGGTAAATGCGGTGCAGGCCGATAAATCCGAATGGAACGGGGAATGCGAGAATGGCGGCGATCAATTTTTTATTCTCTTTTTTACCGGGATGAATTTTGCGGCCACTTTCATTCTTCACGCGCAAGGTATCAGCGAGCGTTGTGTCGCCTGACAACGCATAACGATTGTTTTCGCAGGAAGCTCCCCGCAAGGCAGTTGCGCCGTAAAAAAGAAGAAAGACGAACAAAAATTTTTTCACAAACTATTTTTAAGAAAAAAAACGGGAACCCGCGAGGCTTCCCGTTTCTATTTTCATTGACAACTATTTAAACACCACCAAAACGGTAGTTCAAGCCAAAAGCCATAAAATACGTTGGCCCGATTGCGAATTCTGCATTAAATCCGATAGTAGGAACAAAGAAATAACGCATTCCTAAAATGAACTGAGGTTTGATAGGGCTGCCGAAACCATTTATAAAATCTGTTGCAGCAGCATCCGTGCGGTGGGAGCTGAAATTCCAAAACACATAGCTAAAGCGTGCGCCTACATAAACGTCCATGTCTTCATTGTCACCAAAATGGAACATCGGACGAATACCAATGCTCTGACGTGAAAGACGGTCAGTAAAATCACCAACATAGGTAACGTTATTGCCGGCAGTATCCGTTGTGGTGTAAGAGCTGTACTTCGCTGTAATGCTTTGGTACGTATAGCACGCGCCCACGCTAAAACGATCTGTAAGGCCATAATCCGCCGCGCCCCAGATAACAGGGGTTTTGGTTGTTTTTACACCTTCGCCGTAATTGAGTCCATCCTGGGCGGCATTCAAAAGGATTCCAACAAGACTATATCCCGCCCCACCTGTCAACACCATTTGTCCCTTGGCTTTTTGAGCATTTGCCTCAGTCGGCTTTAATGTTGCGCATGCCGCGATTAACATTGCGACTGCAAAAAAGGTTGTCTTTTTCATGAATTTGGTTGGTTTAGAGGAGATTTATCAGGCATTCTTCAAACGGCGTGCCACTTCATCCCAGTTCACTGCATTCCAGAAGGCAGCAATGTAATCGGGACGGCGGTTTTGGTAGTTCAGGTAATAGGCGTGCTCCCAAACATCAAGTCCGAGGATTGGAGTGCCTTTTACATCCGCAACGTCCATCAGCGGGTTATCCTGGTTAGGCGTTGAGCAGATCGCGAGCTTTTTATCCTCACCAACGATGAGCCATGCCCAGCCGGAACCGAAGCGTGTTGCACCTGCAGCTGCGAATTGTGTTTTGAATGTATCGAAGCTTCCGAATGAACTTTCGATTGCAGCAGCTAATTCACCTGTTGGATTTCCACCTGCGTTAGGTGCAAGGACGGTCCAGAACAGCGAGTGGTTAAAATGTCCGCCGCCGTTGTTACGAACAGCAGGAACGTGTTTTGAAATATTCTTGCAGATCTCTTCGATCGATTGTTTTTCAGCTTCAGTACCTGCAATTGCATTGTTCAGGTTAGTGATATAAGCCTGGTGATGTTTTGTATGATGGATTTCCATCGTGCGGGCATCAATGTGCGGTTCGAGCGCGTCGTAAGCGTAAGGTAGCTTTGGTAATTCGAAGGCCATACTTTTTTGTTTTAAGATTAAACTTCATGTGCTCTTTTTAGAGCTAATGAACAAATATAGTAAATGAGGCTTGTGATTGGATGAAAACGGGTGGTGAATTAATAGGATGTGGGAATAGATATAATTGATTGGATGTGGATGACCGTTTCGGATTACAGGACAA
>JBKJMR010000008.1:0-3152 GCA_046596275.1 Bacteroidia bacterium
ATACGGTGAACATCCGCCTGCAATTGGTTTTGATTTTTTGCAGGGTCCGCTGGCAGATATTAGTGATGGAATTGATAATGACCGCGATAGTGTTTTGGATGAAAGTGGCGAAAGGATTAAACTTTCAATGTTTAAATATTACAATAGCGATTTTGCAGTTGTCGGTAATCCGGAAATAGCAATTCATTTTTACCAGTTTTTACAAGGCCAGTGGAAAGACGGAATTCTACAAACCTATGGTGGAAATGCGTATGGAGGTCCAACTCCGGCAATGTTTATATTTCCAGGAAATAGTGATCCTTACGGTTGGGGCACAGGCGGAATTCCACAAACTCCCTGGTACGAAACAGTAACACCTTTTGATCGGCGATTCATTGAAAGTGTCGGACCATTCAATATGTCACCCGGCGAAGTACAAACTATTGTAATTGGTGTTCCGTGGGCGCGCGATACTGCGGGAGATAATTTGGATGCTGTTACAAAACTTCAGCAGGCAGATGATCTATTGCAACAAATGTTTGATAATTGTTTTACGCTTCCATGCACTTCGGATGCGGCGCCGACGTTTACAAGCTCTGTAAATGGCACAACTGTTTATTTTACCGCACAAGCTGCAGCCGGAACTTACGCATGGGATTTCGGTGACAATTCAACATCAACTCAAAAACATCCTTCACATACTTTTTCAGAAGGAACATTTACAGTTTGTCTTACAGTAACAAACGCATGTGGAGCTCAAACTGTTTGTAATGAAATAGAAATTACTGTACCGCATTACGAATGTGGTCCGCCTTTGCAACGACTAGAAGGAAAAGGTTCAGGACACCAGGTATTGGATTTTATGCCCGAGTCTGTCAATGAAATTTTCACATCAACCGATCACCGTACACATTTTCCCTGGTACAAACCAATGCATGCACCGGTAAAAATTACCTATGAGAATTATGCTTCTATGATAAATGGCGATTACCGTATTGCATTCGACAGCGTATCAAATTCCGCCGGATGGAAAATGTGGATCGTTGGAGGAAACGATACGGTTTATTCCGACAGCACAATTGTGAGCGGACATAAACAGATCATTTCTCAATGGGGAATTGCAGTGGAAGTAAAACAAGTTGTACCTCCTGGATTTGATAATAACCCGGATAAAAATGGTTTTCTCGAAGCAACAATGACATTTGCTGATCCTGCAAAAAGCTGGCTGACGGGAGTAGTGGATACCGATTATCCTTCTTCTTACAATTGGATAAGATCGGGAATTGTGGAAGGGAATGATCCGAATGATCCATGCACTGGTGCGTTTGAAGATCGTACAATGGGCAATAATTTTATTGATCCAAATTCTTTTTATGAAAATATTATTGGAAGAACATGGGCGCCCTATCGTCTGACTTCAAATAATTTGAATCCTACATCAGCCACCGTTTGTTACAATACAGGTCCTGCTTACTGCATACACCAACGATGATTCAAAACAAGATCGAGAATATTTCAAGCGTGGATGTTGTAATTACTTCCGATAAAAGTAAATGGACACGCTGTGTTGTTTTTGAAATCGGTTCAAACCCTGTGCTTAATCATAACGGACAGCAACCATTTTTACTCCGCATGCATCCTTCCGTTGACAAAGAAGGAAGAACAATTAATAACGGAGGAATTTCTGATGTCAACAATCCGGACGCTGCTGATTTTGTCGGCACGATTGGAATGAGCTGGTTCCCGGGTTATGCAATTAACCTGGAAACAGGTGAGCGACTCAATATGGCATTCGGAGAAAATTCCGCCCTTACAAATGAAAATGGCCGCGACCTGCTTTGGAATCCGACTTCAACAGAACGTTCGCAGTATGGGGATCCGCTTTTTGGTGGTATGCACTATGTTTATGTGTTTGGCCATAATGGTGATGCAGTTTATCCAACTCCAAATCCCGTGGTACCAGCATTAGCAGGTCAACCTAAAGATGTGCCTGTCTATGATCATGGAAGAATGATGAACGCAATTTTATCCCTTCCTCCCAATCAGGCACAAATCGAACGCACCGAAATTTTCCGCGATGCCATGTGGGTAAACATTCCAATGCTGAAACCCGGCCACTTGTTCATGGAAACGGATGCAACCATTCGTCTGCGTGTTGCAAAACCATTTATGTCATATAACACAACTTCAACGCCGGTAAATAATGATTATCCGATGTATGGTTTTAAAATCGACAAACTAAATCTCGGTTGTAATTTTTATGATGGCGGCGTTTCTGTTTACCCGAATCCATTTCATGAAACATGCACCATCTTATTCGACAATACAGGCCATGTAAGTCACAGGTTGAAGTTATATGATGTACGCGGCAGAATCGTTCGTGTCTATGAAGATATTCACTCAGACAGAATAATTATTGAGGCAGACGGATTAGAAGAAGGCGTTTATATTTATTCCCTGCAAAAAGGAGAAGAGACTCCGGTAACGGGGAAGATTATTCTTAGGTAGAGGTTAAATGTGCGAATGTGTAAATTTCAAATGTGCAAATTAGAAGCAGGCACATTTGGAATTTGCACATCTAGAATTTACACATTTGAAATTTGCACATTTATAATTTATTTCTTCCCACCAAAATCTTTCTCCACCACACGACCTTCTTCATCCCACCATTTCCAAACGCCCACCATTTTATTGTGCTCGTAATATCCTTCTGAGCTTTTTGCTCCGTTTTGCCAATAAGAAACGCCGTAACCTTCACGGTACCCATTTTTATATGTTCCGCGGCTCCACTCTTTTCCGGATGGATAAAATGAAACCCATTCGCCCGTACGAAAACCGCCAGCAACTTCACCGCGCATTTTAATCACACCATTCGGATGACGTTTAATAGAAGTTCCGTTAAAAACAGTGTCATCCACAGCAACAGGCATCTCGCTTAATGGTTCGCTGACAGACATTCCTTTTTTAGATTCAATAGAATCTGCTTTTTCTTTTTTCACTTCATTTCCGCAGGAGAAAAGAAATGCTGTAGCAAGCAATGCAGGAAAAAATATCTTACGCATAAATAATTTCTTTGTAAAGTTTTGAGTCGCGGTAATATTCAAGTTTTTTGACTTTACCGTTTTCACCAAAGTACTTCCACTTTTTGATCTTTACACCTTGTTTATAATATC
>JBKJMR010000340.1:0-2757 GCA_046596275.1 Bacteroidia bacterium
GCTTTTGTGGCTGACCTTTTCACTTTACTGCTACCGCATTCTTTAATCAGGAAAGGTCATGGATAGATTTCCTTGACCTTTTTGCTTTACTACTACCGCAGCTTCTCTGAAATTGGCAGGTCTTGATATATTTCCCGACCTTTTTGCTTTTTGTGGGCTGACCTTTTCACTTTACTGCTACCGCATTCTTTAGTCAGGAAAGGTCATGGAAATATTTCCTTGACCTTTTTACTTTTTGGCGCCGGCCGTTTCGATTTACTGCGGCCGCAGGATTTTCTGACTGATCGAAAAGACCTCACACCGTGTATCAGCCAATGAAAATTTTCAAAAAAAACTTGCGCAATCAAATAATTGCACATATACTTGCAATCAAATCATTGCATAATTTAATTTGATGGAAACAAGAAGAGACGTTTTTCAGGCCATAGCCGACCCGACACGCAGGGCGATATTGGTTTTGCTTGCCGCACAGGCAATGACACCGAATGCCGTTGCGGAACATTTTAATTCGAGCCGGCAAGCAGTATCTAACCACATTAAAATATTAACCGAATGTGAATTGGTGAAGCAGGAACAAAAAGGAAGAGAAATTTATTATCACATCAATGCAAAAAAAATAAACGAGGTGGATAAATGGATCGGGCAATTCAGAAAGATCCTGGAGACGCAGTTCAATCAACTTGACAATGTATTATTAAAACTAAAAAAAACGAAGTAAACGAAAATTCATTCACACTAAAAAAAAGAAAATGAACAACCACCTACTATTTGATTTTACCGTTGACAAAGAAGCAAAAACGGTATTCATAACCAGGGAATTTAACGCCGAACTTTCACTGGTATGGGATGCATTTACAACAGCAGAAATTCTTGATCAATGGGTAGCACCTAAACCCTGGACATCAAAAACAAAATTTATGGATTTCAAAGTTGGCGGACGAAGGTTTTATGCCATGGTAAGTCCGGAAGGATTAGAGCGTTGGGCAATTCAGAAATACACTTCCATTACTCCGAAAACCAACTTCAAGATGTTCAATGCTTTTGCAGACGAAGATGAAAATCCTCAATTGCCGGGCTCTGACTGGGATTACACTTTTAGCGAAGATAATAACAAGACCAAGGTCAGCATCACTATTTATAATGAGTCGCTTGAACGTATGGAGAAGATGATTGAAATGGGATTCACAGAAGGATTTAAAATGTCAATGGTGAATTTGGAAAATCTGCTGACAACTTTATCTGAAAAATGATATGCGTTTTTAAAACATCCGTCAAAACAAAACGGCAGGTAAAGTGTCTACAACCTCATATCAATAAAATACTTCCAAATGAAAATTGGAATTTCGACCTTGAAGATTGTGATAATAGTCTGCGCATTGAAAGCGAAGAAAAAAAAGTCGGGTTAATAATAGACTTGCTGAATCTCCATAAATTCAAATGCGAAAAATTGGAATAAGAATGAACGTCAAAGAACAAATCAAAAATTATATCACCAGTCAGCCCGAATCAAAGCGCATGGACATGCAAGCGTTGCACAGCAGGATGCTGCAGGTAATGCCAAAATGTAAATTATGGTTCCTCGATGGTAAAAATGCTGAAGGGAAAATTGTTTCTAATCCCAATATCGGATATGGTTCGCACATCATGAAAAATGCTGACACAACAAGGGAGTTTTATCAAATCGGTTTGAGCGCAAACAAAACAGGTATCTCCGTATATATCCTTGGAATAAAAGATAAGACGTATTTAGCGCAAACCTTTGGAAAAAATTTAGGCAAAGCGAATGTAAGCGGGTATTGCATCAAATTCAAAGCGATAAAAGATATAAATCTAGATGTGCTTGAAGATGCAATTCGATTTGGTGTGGAGAATAAAAACGATAATCAGCAGAAATAATTTAAACTTTTTGTGCAGCGCTTTTTTTCATTAATTTAATTCCATGACGAGCAAATCAACTCATACATCTGAAATCATATTGCGCCGCACTGAAGCGAATGATTTAGAAGCCTTTTTTATTTTTCAGCTTGACGAAGAAGCAAACTACATGGCTGCCTTCACGGCAAAAGATCCGTCGGATAAAACAGCATACATCAATAAGTATTCAAAATTCCTGGATGACCCGACTATAAATATGCAAACGATACTTATTGACAACGTTATTGCAGGAAGCATAGCCAAATTTGAAATGCAAGGTGAAGCAGGAATCACTTATTGGATCGACAAAAAATTCTGGGGCAAAGGTGTCGCGACAAAAGCGCTTGAAAATTTCCTGCTCATGGAAACCATGCGACCTATTTTCGGACATGTTGCGTTTGATAATTTCGGCTCGCAAAAAGTTTTGGAGAAATGTGGTTTTGTGAAAATCGGGCAAGACAAAGGTTTTGCAAATGCACGGCAATGTGAAACGGAAGAGTTTATTTATAGGTTGGGTTGAAATAAAATTTATTGAAAATAAAGCTTCTCATTATGCAATCGATTTCCTTTAAACAAAATGCCGAAGCAGAAATGTCTTCGGCATTTTGTTTATCGCTTTGGAAAAATTACTGAATGATGAGCTTATTGGAATAAACTATTTCACTCTCTTCGCTTACCTGGATGAGATAGCTTCCTGCACTTAAACCGGCAACGCCAAGAAACACTGCACCTTTAGTATTAAGGATGATTTTAGAAAACACTATCCTGCCGGTGTTATCATAAATTAAAATCGTTCCTGCTTTTATTTCTTGCTTCAGTTCCAAAACCACGTTTCCGCTTGTT
>JBKJMR010000196.1:0-4255 GCA_046596275.1 Bacteroidia bacterium
TGCTTAAATATGATAAAGCAGGCATTATTACTTTTTCCAAAAAAGTGCATAAAGTTTTAGCGGCCGAACGAAAAGGTTTGCAGATGCATAATATCATGGAGCTGTTGTATGCAACAAAAACAGGCTACCAGGAATCGGATTACGGAAAATTGTACGCGACGATCAAACAACGTGTTCGTCAAAGAAGCTTGTTGTTGCTGTTTACAAATTTCGAAACGCTTTCAAGCATGCAGCGCCAATTGCAATATTTCCGTCGTTTGTCAAAAGACCATTTGCTTGTCGTTATCTTTTTTGAGAATACGGAATTACGCGCCTTCCTTGATAAAAAACCTGACAGCATGCAGGAAATTTATTACCAGACCATCGCGGAAAAATTTTCATATGAGAAAAAGCTGATCGTGAAAGAATTGGAGAAATATGGAATTCACGCTGTTTATACTTCACCGCAAAATTTAACGGTAAATACGATCAATAAATATCTTGAGTTAAAAGCCCGCGGGTTAATTTAATCCTGATGCTTACTAAATCCAAAACGTTTTTCGCTAACAAAGCAAAATGGATTTTTCTCCTGGTCATCGGACTCCTATCCATATGGGCCGTGCTGAATAAAATGCGTGGCGATGGTTGGCGTTACACCGTTTACATGGATGGCCGCGGATATTACGCACAGCTTCCCGCACTCTTTATTTACAATGACCCCACTTATAATTTTTACAGCAGCCAATCCGCAGTTAAACCTGATGATCCAAGCTTTCTGAATGAAATCGACGGTACGTTTGTAAATAAATATTTCTGTGGCGAACCTTTATTGCAGCTTCCGTTTTTTACTGCCGGTCATTTGATCGCAAAAAGTGTTGGCTATAAGACGAACGGATATTCAGAACCTTATTTCTATTGCATTGCGTTCGGAGCAATATTTTATTTCCTGCTTGGATTATTTTTTCTCTGGAAGCTGCTGGAGAAATTTTCTTTCGCGAAGCCTGTTATTCTTTTAGTCTGCATTTGTTTTGCAGCCGGAACCAACCTGTTTCATTATGCTGAATACGAACCTTCGATGTCGCATATTTATTCCTTCGCGGCTGTTACAGGTTTTCTTTATTTTATGCGTTGCTTTTTTCTTTCTCCTTCACGGAAATACATTTTACTTTCAGCAGCAGCGTTGGGCATTGTTGCTTTGCTTCGGCCTGTAAATCTTGTTGTGCTGTTAGCATTTCCTGCAATGGCCGGTAATTGGGAAAATGTAAAAGCAGGATTTCGCTGGATGGGAAAAAATGTTCCTGCAACGATGCTCAGCATTTTTATATTCGGTGTCATTTGTTCTGTCCAGCTTTTGATTTACTACTGGCATACAGGAAAATTCTTTGTGTGGGCTTATAGTGGTGAAGGATTTAATTTCGCTCACCCGCATTTTTTCGGAACACTCTTCAGCTATGAAAAAGGATTGTTTGTTTATATGCCAATGACATTGCTTGCACTTTCCGGCTTTTTTATAATGGCAAAACGATCACCTTACCTGCTTTTTACTTTGTTGCCCTTGCTTGCACTCATCGCATGGATTGTTTCCTCCTGGCACGAATGGCGATATGGTTTCAGCTTCGGGCTTCGGGCATACGTTGATTATTATGCAATGTTTGCAATACCGTTGGCATTTTTAATTGATTTTGCTTTCAGGCGTAAAATTTTTCTTGCACCTGTTGCTATTACATGTTTGCTGCTTGTTTTGTTATATGGCGTTCAGGAATATCAATTTCAAAACAGCATTCTTCATCCGGGTGCAATGAATAAAGAAGCTTATTGGATGGTGTTTTTAAAAACGAGTGATAAATACAAGGATAGAATCACGGAGGAAACACAGCTGATCGAATCGGAGGGAAATTTTAATGACATGGAAGGAAATGTAAAATGGCTCGGTCATGAAACGATAGTGGATGATACAGGTTTTTCAGGGAATCATTCTTCGCGTATTGATTCTGTCTTTCCTTATTCCTGTGCATTTGTTCGCAATATGTCTGATGAAATGTATGATCAACCAACACGCTTATCGATTTCTGCACAAGTGTTACGCAGGGATACCTTCAGCCAGGGAATGCTCGCAGTGGCGCAGGTAAAAAATGAGAAGACGTTCTTCTTGTATTATTTTCCATTGCCGTTGGTAAAAACAAATGGAGAATGGCAGCAAATTAAACATGAAGTAATAATTCCCAGGGCCGAAGTCAGCAATGAAATGCTGAAAGTATTCTTTGTCCACAAAAAAGGTGAGCTTTTTATTGATGATTTGAAAGTGCAGGAAAATAAAAGTGATTGACGATCTTTTTATTTTAAGCTAACTTTACCCTTATAGCCACCTGTACATGCTTTTCAATTCAGTTCAGTTTCTTTTTTTTCTACCCATTGTCGTGGCGCTTTATTATTTGCTTGCTCCCCGTCTCAGGTGGGTATTACTTTTTGCTGCAAGCTGTTATTTCTATATGGTTTTTTATCCGCCATATCTTCTCATTCTTTTTGCAATTGTTTTAATTGATTATTTCAGCGGACTACTGATCGAAAAAAGTAAAGGCGCCCGGCGAAAGTTTTTCCTGTTAATTAGCATCATCGGAAATATAGGGCTCTTATCTTATTTTAAATATTTCAATTTCTTTCTCACTTCCTGGAATGACATTGCCGGAACTGATCTCGGGATGACATTTGAAATTGAATTTATTTTGTTGCCGATCGGTCTTTCCTTTCACACGTTTCAATCGCTGAGCTATACCATCGAAGTGTATCGCGGAAACCAAAAAGCGGAACGGCACATCGGCTATTTTGCAAATTACGTTTTGTTCTTTCCGCAAATGGTTGCAGGTCCGATTGAACGTTACGAACGATTAGGAAACCAGCTTCGGGAAACGCATCCGTACCGGTATGAAAATATTTCCAGCGGATTTAAACTCGTGCTTTACGGATTGTTTGTGAAAATGTGCGTGGCAGATAATCTTGCACCGATCGTTACACAGGTTTATGATCATCCCGAAAATTTTAGTCCGCTTTCCATTTTTCTTGCGCTTATAGCTTTTTCATTACAGATCTACGCTGATTTTTATGGCTATTCCACGATTGCGATCGGTGCAGCAAAAATGATGGGAATAAACCTGATGGATAATTTCCACCACCCTTATTTCGCTGTTAACATCCGCGACTTCTGGCAACGCTGGCATATTTCACTCAGCACCTGGTTCAGGGATTATGTATTTATTCCGATGGGCGGAAGCAGGGTATATACATTTCGCTTCATGTTCAATATTCTTGTGCTGTTTACCATCAGCGGATTCTGGCATGGCGCACAATACACGTTTTTAATCTGGGGCGCGCTACACGGAATTCTTTATTTGATGGAATACTTTATAAATAAAATTCCGGGTGTAAATGTATTAACGAAAAATCCTGTTGCAAGAATATTTCTCGGACTAAAAACATTTCTGCTCGTCACTTTTATCTGGATATTTTTCCGGGCGGAAAATATGGATAATGCAAAAGGAATTATCCAGGGACTCTTTCAATCCGCGCAACCGAAAGATGTGCCGCTTGATTTCAGGATCTGGATATTGATTCCTGTCCTTTTGTTTTTTATTCTCGAGATCAGCATTGTGAAAAGCCGTTTTGATTCCTGGTTACAGAACCGGGTGGTATATGCCAGATGGTTTTCATACGCCGTGCTGATCTTTTGCATTTTGCTTTTCAGCGGAATTAAAAGTTACGAATTTATTTATTTCAAATTCTGATAATGAAAAAGACCATTCTTAAAGGAATTTGTTTTTGCCTCATGCTTGTTGGCTTGTTAGCGCTTGCCAATGTAGTGTATGTGAAATGGTTTTATCATGATGATGTTGTTGAAGCAGATGCAGAAATGTTATTCAGGCTCGATAGTTTGGAAGACGTTGCTGATGTTATTTATTTGGGTGAATCTTCCAATGCAACATATTCACCAAAGGATACCTGCGCATTACGAATCAGCGAACTAATTCAACGACAAGTTCCGGGAGTTATTGTCGCAACGTTAGATCATGGCGCTTATCATGCGAAAGGATATCTTGAGCTGATTAAAAATATTTCGCCGGGTTCAAGAGTAAAAACTCTTATTATAACAATGAACCTTCGTTCGTTCGGCGCATTGTGGATTAATTCCACGCTTGAAACGCCATTGATGAAAGCGAATGTAATGTACAGTCAGTATCCACCGGTGATAAAGCGAATGCGGTTATCGTTGGGTGATTATGAT
>JBKJMR010000283.1:0-2969 GCA_046596275.1 Bacteroidia bacterium
TTGTTCCGGTATCATTTCCCAAATAAATGCGGCATTTGGAAAGAGCCGCCGCCGCTTGACGAATATTTAATACACCTGCTGCGTTTGCTCCTCTTCCCCATTGTTCAATTAAACGATTTCCTTTTTCTTTATCTTCTGCGCCGCCAAAAACGATTGGAAAAACATCTTCTTTTTCAATTAAATTTTGAGTAACTTCAAAAAAAGAATTTTCAGCCCAAATTTTGGATTCCCATTTACCTGAAGGAGCGATGGCTAACAACTTATTGTCTGGTAAATGCTTACCACAGTTTTCCTCAAGCCATTTCTCAGCTTTGTTGACTTCATTTTCGGTAAGCTTCAAATCAGGTTTTAGAGTTTCAATATTTTTTATCTGTAAATGTTCAAATGTCAGACAGTTTAGTAAGAAATTCTTTTCAGATTCGATAAAAGGTAAGGGTCTTGAAACCTTTGTATCCAATAAATTCTTTAACGAATACTCAGTTCCGATTATATTTTTAATCCCCGTTGCCCTGAAAAAAAATACATCTCGTCTAATCTGCTCAACTGTTCGATTTCTAGTTGTTAAATAAAAAAGCGAATCAAAATTTCTTCGTCTGATTTTGAGAAACAATTTGCTAAATGTAAACAAAGTTGCAAGTTTGTCTAATTCAGTGGGGTAAATAACCCAATCATCAAACAATCCCTCGCTGGGAAGAACACTTTGCGCCAATACGTAATTCGGATTATTTGGATTTGAGTTTGTAAGTAGTATTATGTGAGCCTTTGGATAAGCTTCGCGGATTGCCCAAAATGCCGGTAAGGAAACGAGCGTATCACCCAGATGTCCGATTCGAAAAACTAAAATCTTCTTAAAATACTTCACGCAATAGGTTACAGTAAAAACTTTTGTAAGTGACTAAGTCACTTTTAATACAACTACTTAAACAAGTCTATAGCAGTATTTAATTTATCAAAACTTATGGTCGAAGTTCCAACCTCTTCGACTACGATACCTGCAGCGACGTTTGCGGCATTTGAAGACTCGGCAAAACTATAGCCTGCACCAATAGCAACCGCCAAGGTTGCTATTACAGTATCGCCTGCTCCGGTTACGTCATAAACCTTTCTTGCTCTGGCTGTCAAATGAACCGACTTTTTATTTTTTTCTAAAAGCAACATTCCTTCTTCACCTTGTGTTATTAACAATGCTTTCAATCCGAGGGTTGCTAATAATTGTTTGCCTGACTGCTCAACCAAATTGGATTCTGATTCATCCAACCCGCAAGCTTCAGTTATTTCCTTCAAATTTGGTGTTAAAATCGTTGCTCCTTGATATTTATGATAATTTTTTCCTTTAGGGTCAACTAAAACAAACTTGTTACATTCAGAAGCTGTGGTTATCAGACGCTTGATTAATCTTTCTGTCAAAAATCCCTTATTGTAATCAGAGAGCAGAATCAAATCAACCTTTTCGGTCAACGCCTTTATTTTTTCCCATATATTATCTTCTTCTAATTTAGTGAGGTTCAATTTTGATTCCTGGTCAATACGAACGACTTGTTGGCTATGTGCGACAACACGGGTTTTAACGGTTGTTTGATGATTCGGCAATCTAATTAAATAATCGGCGGAAATTTTAGAATTATTTAATAAATGAGGAAATAATTCCGCTTCTTCGTCATCTCCAATTACCCCGACTAATAAAGGTTTTGCCGTTAGCCCGGCGATGTTGACTGCTACGTTTGCTGCGCCGCCTGCAGCCAAGCTCGTCTCCTTCAGATGCACAACCGGAACCGGTGCCTCGGGCGAAATCCGGTTGACGCTTCCCCACCAATATCGGTCGAGCATTACATCACCGACCACTAAAACTTTTACCTTCGAGAAGTTTTCTAATTGTTTCATTAAAACGGTTAATTACCGTGTACGAACGACAGGTAAATCAAAATGTCTTTTATATTTTAAAGCTCAGTAAATTGCGCATCAACCATCTCGCACCAAATATGACCAATCGTAATGTGCGCCTCTTGTATGCGCGCTGTTCTGGCTGCCGGTACCAGAATGCAAAGGTCGCAAAGAGAAGCTAATTTTTTACCGCCGCTTCCTGTCATTCCTATTGTTTTGCATCCGATTTGACGTGCTGACATTACAGCGGCATTGACGTTCGGAGAGTTTCCGCTGGTGCTGAGCGCAATTAGAAGGTCGCCCGGATTGCCTAAAGCCTCAACTTGACGGGCAAATATTCGTTCAAAACCGTAATCATTTGCCAGAGCTGTTAGGGCGGAAGTATCAGTGGTCAGAGCAATAGCCGGCAATGCTATTCTCTCCGTTTCATATCGCCCGACAAATTCTGCCGCGATGTGCTGTGCGTCAGCGGCGCTGCCGCCGTTTCCGCAAATCAAAATTTTTTTCCCGTTTGCCAGAGTTTCTAAAATTACTTCAACACATTTTTGAATTAAATTTATTTCAGAAGATAAAATCGCATGAAAAACTTCAATATGTTGTTTGAGTGATTTTTCAATTACGTTGCCATTTGTAATGGCAATTGCATTTTTTTTCGATTTAATACCTGCCTGGATTTTTTCGACAATTTTGCTTGATGAATAACCGTCTTTGAGAGCTAGAGAAAATACTTTCCCGCCGTATTGTTCAACAAAATCTGCTCCGATTATTTCATTTTTTTTCCAATCGCCCCCTTTTACGAGCACATCAGGTTTGATTTCCCAAATTAATGTCTCTGGTGTCGACTCACCGAAAACACGCACCTCGTCAACAAATCTAAGACTTTTCAAAATTAATGCTCGATCATTTTGAGACAAAAAAGGACGCGTTTTGCCTTTAATGGCGCGGACAGAGGTATCACTATTGATTCCGACAATTAGTTTTGTGCCCAATTGTCTGGCTCTCTCCAGTAAATCTATGTGCCCCGGATGAATTATGTCAAAACAACCGTTGGTAAAAACTACTATTTCCTTCATCTGGTAAAATTTTAT
>JBKJMR010000356.1:0-4697 GCA_046596275.1 Bacteroidia bacterium
ATGAATTATGGTTGCGCTGGATGGATGCTGGTGTGGTGATGGGAAAAGTGACGCGTCAGCTGCTTTACTGGAATGATCTTTCAGGAAGATTATCACGTATTGATGAGCGTTATTCGAATGAAGCTTTTAACCGTATCAAAACAAATTACCTGGTTCGTTTTTTAGAAGATAAGATCAAAGGAAGAAAGATCTGGTTGTGCGGCGCAGGTCGCGGGACGAGGAAAAAAAGTGATTTGCTTTTAGAATCCGGTTATGCTTTCGGAGGTTATCTTGATGTTGATCCGAAAAAAACAGGAAAGATTTTTAACGGACTGACTGTTTCCGAAGCAGAAGATATGCCAGCGAAAGAGGAAGCGTATATTGTGAGTTATGTGGGAACGCGTGGTGCGCGGGATGAGATCAGGAGAATGTTGAGGCGGAAGGATTTTGTGGAGGGGGTTGATTTTGTGATGGCGGGGTAGAAATGGGGGTTGTTTTTTAATGCAATTTGAATATCTTTAGGATAAATCTTTAGATATGATTATTAGCTCAATTGAAAACGAAGAAGATTACAAATCAGCACTTGAAAGGCTTGAATTAATCTTTGGTGCAAAAAAAGGTTCGTCCGAAGGCGATCAACTTGAAGCATTAGTAAATTTAATTGAGAAGTACGAAGACGAGCAGTTTCCAATTCTATCAACAAAACACAGGAAAATTGCCGGAGCTGTTAAACTTCCTGCCAACTTTAATGATAAAGTAGAACTTGAAAAGGCTTTATACGAAAAACATTGGAACACTTCACTTCCTAATGAAATGGAGTAATTAATCCCGCGGCTCCTCCGCCCTATCCATCATCACCATTATATCATCATAATTGGTTTCACGTTTCAGTGCTTTCGCTAAAGAAACAATTTGTGAAGCATAAAAAGTATGATGTGTCACTTGACGAAGTAATGCCTCATGAACCGTGAAGGAATGCTTATTGATTTGAACAGTCTTCAATAAATTTTCCGGCTTCTGTTCCAGCTCTTCTACGATTGATCTGAACAAAATCAGCCACGCTTCATGCCATTTCTCCAATAATTCTTCATTCGACCAACGCTTCGAAACAAATTCCTGCTCCGGATTTCTTGTTGACTTCTCACCATCGCTGGTTAAAAAATCCGTCCAGCGCGATTGCAGGTTTCCGATTGTTCGCTGCATCAGAATGCCAATGGAATATGGCTTGGCAAAACTATCATAATGACGAGAATCACGGAAGGGTTCGGTATAAAGTGGATAATCCCGCAGCGAATAGATCGGATCTTCCGCAAGGATTTTTATCTTGATAAATTCCTGGCGGAAAGATTCTATGATGGCGAGACTTAATTCGTTATTCATTATGTCGGAATAAAATAGTTATCATTGATGATAATCGAAATGGCCAATTTGATCTAACAAATTGGCCATTTCTTTATACTGCTTAAAACAATTTCCCCTGAGGGCCTTTTCCACTTTCTTTCGTTGACTTTCTCAACTTTTCCACCGGACTTTCACCATTCTCCTCCGCTTCTATCTCTTCAACAGAAACTTTGGCAAACGGATCGATCATGTCGATGTCTTTGATCTTGCCCGCGCTGAGCTTATTTCCTTTCGCTTTCATATTACGAATTTCAATAAACTCATCTGCTTCGATTTTTTCCGGCTTCGGCTCAACACCTTTCACTTTTGCAAAGTTGATCACCACTTTTTGCCCATGGTGATTGCTTATATGTTCGATTCGTGATTCCGGATTTTCTGTGATAAAAAGTGTTTTTTTATCTGTCAATTCAAAAACAAAACGCTTGAGGAAATATTGTTTGCTCTCACCATCGAAATAAATGCAGGTTGTGACTGCTGCCGGATCGTATTTTTCAATGCGGATCATGTCTTCATCGAAATGCAACGTGGTTTCGATTCCTGTCATGCGGTAATGACCGGTTTGTGTGATGGAAAGAATTTTATCTTCCGGACCAAAATTACCGATGTACGTTCCGCGTTCTTCGTAGTTGAGACGGTGTGTATCTTCGTCGAACCAGACTTTCTGCTTTTTGATCGCAGCTTTTCCTTTTGATTTCAAAACGATCTTGCGCACAGGATAACGTGTGAGAATATTTCCCTGGGAATCCCTTCCTTTGATCGCAACCTGTGAAAGATCCATGTCGAATTCCTGCTTACGTGCGCCGGATGTTGGTGTAAGGAAAACCGTGATGATCTCATTCTCACCATTCGGGCTGACAGAGAAATAATGCACTTTAGAATCTTTCGCACCGCGTGTTAAATTGTATTCTTTATCACGTGTTACGCCGGTTACATTAAACCGTTTCACCATGGTGTTACCGCGCAAACCATCACGATAAGCCATGTTATATAACGTCTTATCATCGCCTTTGCGGAAAACAGCCATGTGAATAATGTCTTTTCCAACATAGGTTTTATCCGCAACTTTCGTCACCATCATTACACCATCGCGACGGAAAACAATTATTTCATCGAGGTCAGAACAGTCGCAGATGAATTCATCTTTCTTCAATCCTGAGCCGATAAAGCCTTCTTCTTTATTTGCGTAGAGCTTTACGTTATTGATAATGACCTGTCGCGCTTCAATAACTTCGAATGTGCGGATCTCTGTTTTACGTTCGCGGCCTGCACCGTATTTCTTCTTGAGATCTTTGAAATAATCGATTGCGTATTCTGTAAGATGCGCAAGGTGATGTTTTACACCTTCGATCCTGTTTTCCAGATCACGCATTTTCTCATCTGCTTTGATCGTGTCGAAACGGGTGATACGGATCATCGGGATCTGCGTTAAGCGGTGCAGATCTTCATCGTGGATGATGCGGAATAATTTTTTCTTGAATGGTTTGAAACGCTCATGCAAATACACATAAAGTGTTTCGCGGTCGCTGTATTTTTTGAAATCAATGTACATTTCTTCTTTGATGAAGATCTTCTCTAACGAAGAGAAATGCCATTGCTCTTGTAATTCATGCAATTCAATTTCCAGCTCTTTCTTCAACAGCGCCATTGTATTCGCCGAAGAAATTTTGAGCATTTCATTTACACCAACAAAACGCGGACGTTCATTTTCAATGATACACGCATTCGGTGAAATGGAAATCTCACAATCCGTAAACGCATAAAGAGCATCGATCGTTTTATCAGTAGAAATTCCAGGCTGAAGATGGATCATCACCTCCACAAATTCCGCAGTGTTATCCTCAATCTTGCGGATCTTGATCTTGCCTTTGTCATTCGCAGCAATAACAGAATCGATTAAGCTTCCTGTTGTTGTGCCGAATGGAATTTCAGTAACGATAAGCGTTTTCGAATCTTTTACTTTGATCCTTGCACGCACACGAATTTTTCCACCACGCAATCCATCATTGTAGCCGGAAAAATCGGCCATTCCCGCTGTGAAAAAATCAGGATAGAGATCAGATTTTTTTCCACGCAAAGCTGCAATGGAAGCGTCGATCAACTCATTAAAATTATGCGGAAGAATTTTGCAAGCTAATCCAACTGCAATTCCTTCCACGCCTTGTGCAAGCAACAAAGGAAATTTCATCGGCAATGTCACCGGCTCACGATTTCTTCCATCGTATGTTGCTTGCCAAACAGTTGTCTTCGGATTAAAAACAACATCCAAAGCAAATTTCGAAAGACGCGCTTCAATATAACGCGGAGCAGCAGCACGATCGCCGGTATAAATATTTCCCCAGTTTCCCTGCTGATCAATCAACAGATCTTTTTGTCCGAGCTGCACCAACGCATCACCGATAGAAGCATCACCATGCGGGTGAAATTTCATGGTGTTACCAATGATATTCGCCACTTTATTGTAACGGCCATCTTCCATTTCCCACATTGAATGCAGGATACGGCGTTGCACAGGCTTTAAACCATCTTCGATATACGGAACTGCACGTTCGAGAATTACATACGATGCGTAATCAAGAAACCAATTCTCAAACATCCCGGAAACCATTCGCACATCAGTGCGCTCTGCATGAGAGTGATCTCCTTCGGAAGGATTTTCTTTATCGAAAAGGTCTTTGTCGTCTTTGTCTGCCATTGTGTGATTTATAATTCCAGGGACGCGAGGCTTCGCGTCTCTACAATGTTCAATAAATTATACTGTTTCTAATTCTTCTTCCTCTTTCGCAGGTGCGCCTTCTACAATATCTTTTTCTACTCTCAAATTCGCGATGATATGATCCTGGCGCTCCGGTGTATTTTTTCCCATGTAATAAGAAAGAATTTGCGGAATGCTTGAACCACCACTGAGAATCACAGGTTCAAGACGAATATCTTTTCCAATGAAATGTTTGAATTCATCAGGAGAAATTTCACCTAAACCTTTGAATCGTGTGATCTCCGGTTTTGTGCCGAGCTTTGCAATTGCTGCGCGACGTTCATCTTCGGAATAACAATAGATCGTTTCTTTCTTATTTCTTACCCTAAAAAGTGGTGTCTCTAATATATACACATGGCCCTCTCTTACCAAATCAGGAAAAAATTGAAGAAAAAAGGTCAGCATTAATAACCTAATGTGCATGCCATCAACGTCTGCATCGGTAGCAATCACAATTTTATTGTACCTTAATCCCTCTAGACCATCTTCAATATTTAAGGCATGTTGCAATAGATTAAACTCTTCATTTTCATATACAATCTTCTTGGTGAGACCAAAGCAATTC
>JBKJMR010000387.1:0-3297 GCA_046596275.1 Bacteroidia bacterium
AGCAGAATAGTTGGCTCTTATTTCTGGAATTATTTACCGGACATCGAATCCTTTCATGCTTTATTGGAAAGTATAAAAGACGGGACTTACAAGGGAGAAATAGTTTTAAAAGTTGAAGAAAGAATAATCCCGGTTTACATTTCAATCACAAGCCTTGAGCCAAACTTACCGGGCTACGGCATTATTCTCAATGATCAGACAGAGAAGAAAAAAAGCGAAGAAATAATTCTTGCTCACCAGCTGCAATTAGAAGAAAAAATAAAAGAATTAAACTTTAACGAGAAGCAGCTTAGCCAGGCAAATAAGGAATTGTTTTTTCAGAATGAAGAGAAAGAAAGACGTTCGATAGAATTGCTCATGGCTAATAATGAGCTTACTTTCCAGATCGAAGAAAAAAGAAAACGTGCGGCAGAATTAAAAGTCGCATACACGGATGTAAAAGAGCAAAAAGAAGCGAAAAGCAAAGCAGAAGCTGCAACACTTATTGCGGAAGAAGCGGTGAAAGCAAAGCAGCAATTCCTGGCTAACATGAGCCATGAAATAAGAACACCAATGAATGCGATTGTTGGATTTACCAACGTGGTGTTAAAAACAGAATTGAACCACGATCAGAAAGAATATATCAATGCGATCAAAGTCTCCGGTGATGCGCTCATTATTTTAATTAACGATATTCTTGATTTGGCGAAAGTAAATGCGGGCAAGATGTCTTTCGAACAAACTCCGTTTAATCTTTCTGATTCAATTTCCACCATGCTTCATTTATTTGAAGCGAAGATCAATGAGAAAAACTTAGAGCTGGTTAAAGAATATGATGAAACAATTCCTGCTGTTTTAGTTGGTGATCCGATGCGTTTGCGGCAGATCATTTTGAATCTTGCCAGCAATGCAATTAAGTTCACATCAGAAGGAAAAATCACGATGCGGGTGCGTAAGCTGGAAGAAACTGCTACAAACGCAACCATACAATTCGCGCTGACGGATACCGGCATTGGAATTCCTGCAAATAAGCTGGAGAATATTTTCAATAATTTCGAGCAGGCGCATATTGAAACCAGCGGATCATACGGCGGAACAGGTTTGGGCCTTGCGATTGTCAAGCAGCTGATAGAGCTCCAGGGCGGATCTGTTTTTGTGAGCAGCGAAATAGGTAAAGGTTCCACCTTTGGATTTATTCTCGGCTTTGATAAAGTAAAAGAAGGTGAAGAAACAGCACTTGTAAAGGACGAACCAATAAGGAACGTTTCAGACGACACGATGCGGACTGGTATTAAAGTATTGGTAGCAGAAGATATTGCGCTGAATCAGCTTTTAATAAAAATCATTTTATCTGATTTCGGCTTTGAATTAGACATTGCCGCAAATGGAAAGATCGCAATTGAAAAGTTACAGCAAAACAGTTATGATATTGTTTTAATGGATTTGCAGATGCCGGAAATGAATGGCTTTGAAGCTACAGATCACATCCGTAACGTCATGAATTCTACTATTCCGATCATTGCGCTTACAGCTGATGTAACAACAGTAGATTTGGAGAAATGTAAAGCAGTTGGAATGAACGATTACATTTCAAAACCGATTGACGAAAAATTACTGTTCAGCAAAATGGCGAAGTATTTGAAAAAGGAATAAGATGTATTATCAGGAAATAAAAAGAAGAGGCTGGTCATCACTGATCAGCCTCTTCTTTTTAATATCAAATTTCAAATCTTCGAATTATCAAATCTTCAACTCAGTAATACCGAAGTCGAATCACCTCTGCAATATATTTTGAGAAACGAACCACCTGGCGTGTGTAGCCATATTCATTATCATACCACACGTAAAGAATGATCGTTTTTTTATCAGGAGAAATTATCGTGGCTTGTGAATCGAAAACTGCCGGACATGGATTCCCGATCACATCTGAGCTTACCAATTCATTGGAGAAAGCGTACTGAATTTGCTCAACAAGACTTCCTTTTAAAGCGTAGTTGCGTACGATCTCATTCACTTCTTCTTTCGTTGTTTCACGATTGATGGTGATGTTGAGAATTGCAAGCGATACGTTCGGAGTAGGAACACGTACTGAATTCGCTGTGAATTTTCCTGCAAGCTGTGGCAATACTTTTTTCAAAGCGCTCTCTGCTCCTGTTTCTGTAATTACCATGTTCAACGCAGCAGAACGTCCACGACGATATTTTTTGTGGTAATTGTCGAGCAGGTTTTGATCGTTGGTGTATGAGTGAACGGTTTCAATGTGTCCTTTTTCTACACCAAATTCTTTATCGACCACCTGAAGGATAGGCATGATCGCGTTGGTGGTGCAGGATGCTGCTGAGAAAATATTTGTTTTGGTTACATCAACTGTTTCGTGATTCACTCCGTAAACAACATTCGGAACATCACCTTTCGCAGGAGCCGTCAACAAAACTTTGCTGATGCCTTTTGCTTTCAGGTGACGGCTTAATTCTTTGTCGTCACGGAAAACGCCGGTGTTGTCAATGAGCAATGCGTTGTCAATTCCGTATGCAGTGTAATCTACATCTTCCGGGTTGTTTGCATTGATCATTTGCACCACGTGACCGTTTATGATCAGCTGTTTGTTTTCAAGATCTTCGATGATGGTTCCCGGGAATGGTCCGTGAACAGAATCCATGCGCAACAGATCGGCACGCTTTACAATTTCTTCAGCGCTGTTTCCGCGTGTAACAATAGCGCGTAAACGAAGCTGATCGCCTTTTCCTGCCTGTGAAATTAATTCGCGTGCAGCCAAACGACCAATACGACCGAAGCCGTAAAGCACCACATCTTTCGGTGTGATCGAACCTTTTTCCTGGCCGATAAAATCTTTCAATTTATCAGTCACGAAATCGGTCATGCTTTTATAATTCGCAGCTTCTTCCGTCCATTCGCCGCATAATTTTCCTATGTCAATTTTCGAAGGAGCGAGATTGAGATTTTTCAATTCGCCGGCGAGCTTAGCTGTATCGCTTACGTTGATCGGGCGTTTTACAATGTCCTTCGCATACTGGTGAAGGTTCATGATTTCGCTCGCGCTGCGATCGATGAGCTGATTACGGAAAAGCACAAGCTCAACCGACTTTTCAAACCAGAGCGTTCCGATATTGCTGATAAGCACGATAGCAGATTTCTCCGCATCGATCCAGTCGTTCAGCTCCAGTTCGTACGATTTGGCCTTGCCTTTTGTTGGCTCCATCGTTTCAAGTGTCATAGGTGGGAAAGGTTTAAAAAGGTTTGTTGTTTAATGTTTGATGTTTAATGTTTGATGTTTGATGTTTGATGTTTGAATTGAAA
>JBKJMR010000663.1:0-3359 GCA_046596275.1 Bacteroidia bacterium
AGATCGCTGTCGTGAACGTTTAACTGAAAATCGGGAGATTGCGGACCGATTGCGGCCATTCCCGCAGCATTTCCATTGATGACTGCATTACGCGCGAGATAACGGAAATCAACAAAAAAACTATCTATAAGTTGATCGTTATCTGTGTCAATGCCCAATGTATCACGCCAGGAATGTTGCCGGTCATTGTAATTTACATTGGAGACATCTGCGTTTCCATGTTCATTCGCCGAAGTAAAACGCATTGCCGTATAACCATGCTGACGAAACGGAATATGATCTCCGCCACGGCCAGTGCGATCTTCTGCCGACATGATGCGAATATCAGTATGAACAGTCGCATAAGGGTTTATCATTTCCTTGTATTCCAATTTTATGAAACGCGAATAACCTTTGTGAAAGGAATTAAATCCACCGTGAGAAAACAAACGAACGCCCACGCTGTCGATATTTCCATCACCCGGACAAGAAGGCGCAGAAGAAGTTTGTCCGCAGATCACTCCACCGATCACATCATTATTCTGAACCGCTTTCACTGTAATGTTTTTTTGCTGTACATAATCTGCAAATGCTTCTGCGCCGTATAAACCTTGTTCTTCCGCCATCATCGCCACAAAAACAATTGTTTGATTGTAGCTGTATTTGCTCATCACACGCGCTAATTCCATTATGAGCGCAGTTCCGGTTGCATTATCCTCCACACCCTGCGCAGAACACAATGAATCGCACAAACCTTCGCAGCGACTATCCATGTGCGCTTCAATAATGATGATACGCTTATCCGAAGTATCGAGTCCGGGCAATACCGCGAAAATATTTCTGTGTTGTGATGAAGTGCAAATTGGTCTGTCGAATTGCAAATACGATGGAAGCAACCGATTTTCATTCGCACCAGAGAACTCTGTAAACTTCTGATAGATCCACCGGCGTGAAGCACCGATTCCGAAAGTGGAAGAAACTGTATCAGAGCCTGAATTGCGATTTCCGAATGATGCGAGTGTTGTGATGTATGATTTTAAAGAATCAGCATTCACACGTGCCATGATGCCGAGTGAAATGGAATCGGGATGATTGAGAATTGTTGTGGCCTGGTAGATGGCAGGATTATAATTTCCGAGCATCACTTGTTCGGCTGCAGGATTGGTGCAAATGATATTGGTCTGCGCGAAAATGCTAACGGAAAACAAGATGCCGGCTAAAAGTAAAAGTCTGCGCATGGTAAGTGGAATGTGTGTGATCAAATTTACGGAAATTGGGAGTGGGAACAAAAGCCCAATATCGGCAAGTCTTTCCTCACCAGCTAAAATAACAAAGGCAGGGAAGATTAAATCCCTGCCTTTGCTTTTATAAATGAACCTGTTTTTTTACTGTACGGCAATATTATGTGTGAACACTTCGCCGTTGCGATAGATTACTACCATGTAAACTCCTGCATTAAGCAAACCGTTTCCATTGAGATTAACCTGGATTTGTGTTTGTCCGTCGCCAAGTACCTGGCTCGAACGCATGCAAATTTGCCCCAGCGCATTCATAACTTCGACCTGGATATCTTCACCGGTTCCTGCTGCATCAAATTGAATATTCAGCATAGGGTTGTCGAGCATAACCGGGTTCGGGAATACGTTGCTTCCTGTGATTTCGGTTTCATCCCCGCCACTTTCTCCGATGCGGGTGTTTGCTCCGCCAGGGACGCTGTTCGCTGTACAAATGAGCGCATCCTGCATAGTGTTGACTTGCCAGTCCAAACTGCGCTGACGCTGGAAGCTAGTCTCGAATATGTCTTGTTTTGCTTCACCGTAAAATCCCGGTCCGTAAAAGAATCGCGCGTTATCAAGAATGAAATTACATGCAGTGATGCCATTAAAATAGGAGCGTACGTGATAAAAATCGCCCTGGCCAAGTGTAGAGAATGAACCGCTTGAGTAATTAAACATAGATAAACCCACATTACTTGTTGGCACCCCGAAATTATAATAATCCAGCTCCAGCACTCTTTCATTACCTGGTCCGCCGTATGTAAATTCACTACCCGATGAAACAGGGTAACCATAATAAGTGAGCTTGCAAACTATTTCGTCTTCGTTTCCAAAATAGCCCTGATCTACATATCCGCCAACGTAATATTCATAGTCGCCGAATGTATTAACACGTTCAACAATATCGTAAGCAAATTCGTTCCTGTCACCTGCAGAATAATCCAACTCTGTAGAGAAGTATAACAGGCCTCCTGTAGGATCCATCTTGAGCGCCCACATATTGTAAGTAGAAGGGGAAGTAAGTTGATTGTAAAAAAAGCTTGCCATCGTATACCCTGCAATCGCAAATCCGGGATCGCCGTAATTCGGATTGTTAGCGATGGTAATTGCATTAAAACCGCCGTCGGAAAATGGACTACCGTATTGGTGTATGGTAGAGGAAGGAATACCAGTTGCCGCATCGAGCGACCAGAATGCACCTTGCCCGATATCATATTGGTTTAGTACGTAACGGCCAACAAATGCAATATCTGTTTGCGCTGTAGATGGATTTGGATAAGGCGATTCAACAAGGTCTTCCGCAGTCCATTCAAAAGCGTTGCTTGATACATCGATGTATGTATAACCCCAATTGAGGAAGCCACTCGGCGCATCTATGCTCATCACCACAGGCTGCTTGTTTCCGTTAATGGTTGAAGTGTAACCACAGGCGTATAAAACACCAGGATTGGTTGGAGATTGCACAAGCGACGTTGCTTCTGCCTGGTAAGGTAACGTGCCGATGTTGTAGCTACGAACATACAGCGGATTGCCGTTCGCATCAGTCAGCATAAGGAAGATCTGGTTCGATACCGGGCCTGTAGAAGTGGAAAGCCCATTGTTATAGTCGCCGAAAACAGCGATCTGACCGTTCGCAAGCGAGATAACTTTTTTGGCCTTTGAGCTTAGTTGCTGTTGGGTAAACTGCGCAAGGAGCGCCACGCGGTTATTAAATACCGGGTTGCCTGAAAGATCAGTTCGCGTAAGCATTACTGAACTAATACCAACAGTTGAACCTGCCGGTGTATGCCCGGTCATTAAAAATCCTTTCGTTGAAATAGATATTCCACCATTGTAATTGGTACCTGATTCAAGCACCTCCTGTGTATTAGAGGCTCCGTATACCTTCTGAAAGAATTGTGCATTACCCACACTAACTGTTAGCAGGGCAAAAAACGTGACGTAGAGCTGTTTCATGGCAATATGTTTTAGTGATTTATAAAGTAATAACAATTAAATAAATATTACAAATTAAATTAATTATTTATAATGTAAATATATCGAGAATAGAAAACCAATAAGTCTTAACCGCTGGAGTTCAACATTTAACGGGTTGGTTGCCTG
>JBKJMR010000281.1:0-6257 GCA_046596275.1 Bacteroidia bacterium
GGCTCTCTTTTCTGATTATGGTTTTTCCGATGATTGAGTTTCTAAAGTCTTGCGCTTGTAACTGCACCCGGCTGCACCCGCACTTTCATTCCCACCTTCAAGCGCACATAACCTTCCCAGCCATTATATGCTTTTAATTCTTTCACCGTAATTCCATAATGCTGCGAGATCTTCGTGTAATTATCGCCGCGCACAACAGTATGAAATTCTTCGCCGAGTGGACGAACACCATAACCTTGTTTCGTTCGCACCAGGCAAACACGCTCTGCAACCAATGCATGGGTTGTATAATTAATAAAATAAGCCGGATCAATTGCGATGCCACGGAAACGCGTTTCAAAATGTAAATGTGTTCCGGTGGAATGACCTGTTGATCCGCCAAGCCCGAGCAGTTGTCCGCTGTTAACAATATCACCCGGCTTTACTTTTATTTTATAGAGATGCGCATACACCGTTTCCAAACCATTGTAATGCCGCACGATCACCACATTTCCATAACCACCTTCTTTTCCGGCAAAACGCACCATTCCTGAAAACGCACAACGTACCGAGTCACCGCGATTCAAATCAATATCCACACCGCGGTGAAAAGCAGAATCGCGCCAGCCGTAAGTGGAAGTGATCGTACCGGTGAATGGAAAAGTAAATTCGCCGCTTTTTGCAATGGAAAGGTCGATGTTCGTAAGCGTTTCACATTTGTATAACGAATCGCGGTAAGGAAAAACATGCTTCGTATCCCAACTTCCGTAAAAACGATCTGCAGGATAAAAAGCAAATGCTCCGAATTGATTTTTTGGCTGCTGCGCATTTAATTCTGCAATCCGCGTTTTGATCATTGCATACAAAGCAGCATCATGCACATCCGCATCAAAAAGAGAATCGATCGTGAGTATTAATTCCGCTTCACTCATTTGCGGAATAGAAGCAGCAATAGCATACGATCCCGGGCAAAGGCCAAGTGTATCTCCACCGGCAATTAGGCGGCTTGAAAAAAAAGTGGAGACGAGGAGAATCACGACAAAAGCGCGACAAAAACGGGGAAACAAAATAGGTGTGGTGTTAGGGAGTTAGGTTGTACTAAGGTAAAAAAGATGTGTGAATTAAAAAATGTGCAGATGTGCAGATTACATTTCCTCAAAAATAAAATTCCTTGATTTATGATGCACCTTAAAACTACCACAATCCAATCTGCACATTTTTTAATTTGCACATCTGCACATTTATTTACACCCCGCACTCATCTTATCCTTCGCTGCATCCGCATAGCCCATTTGTTCTGCTTTGGTGAAATCTTCGCAGGCGCCTTTTTTATTGTTGAGCTTGAAATTTGCTTTTCCCCGCAGATCATAATCTTCTGCGCTGCCACCGGATTTGATAGCGATGGAAAGATTGTCGACAGCAAGCTGCCACTTCTCCTGCTCAAAATACATTTTACCTAATCCACGTGAGGCACGGAGGTTTGCAGATTCAATCGTGAGCACTTTTTTGTAATCGGTTTCGGCTTGAATGAATTTTGTTTTTCCCTGCGCGATATTCGCATCGGCACGTGCGAGCAATGTGGCAACATCATCTTTTTTAAATGTGAGCGCTTTATTAAAATCTTTTACTGCATTCGGATACATTTTTTGTTTGGCGAATAACTCTCCGCGCAAACGAAACATATCTGCATCCTTCGAATGAAATTGCTCGATGATCATGCTGTAATCTTTTATCGCATCCTCACTTTTTCCAAGCGCAGTATTGCACAATGCTTTTGCACGATACAATTCTTCAGTTGCAAATCCCATGGTCACCGCCTTGGAATATTCTGCAATCGCTACATCATTTTTATTTTGTGCCGCATGAATTTTACCCAGTTCAAAATATGCTTTTCCCATATTCGGATTCAGCGTCACCGCTTTTGAAAAGTCTGCCAGCGCTTCAGTTTGTTTTTTCATATCGCGGTATAAAATGCCTCGCTGATATACAACTTCTGCATTTTTGGGATCGATTGAAATAGCTTTATTAAAATCAGCCAGCGCATTTTCGGATTGTTTTGCTTTTACATACAACATCCCGCGATTGACATATGAATCAAGATAATCGGGATTCAACTTTATCGCGGTTGTATAATCAGTAATTGCAACCTGGTCATTTCCGAGCTGCGCATTTAAGTGTGCTTTGTAATAAAATCCGGGCGCATACTTCGCATTCAGCTGTGTTGTTTTTGTGTAATCAGCCATTGCAAGATCATTTTTCCCGAGCTTTTCATTGGCCCGACCGCGATCGAGATAACCTTCGAAATAGGTTGCATCGGCTTTTATCGCAAGATCAAACTGCACGATGGATTCAAGATATTTTCCCTGCTCAAACAGCTTTTTGCCTTTTTCATGATACACATATGCAGGCTGCGCAAGGATCAAAAGGGGCGCCAGCACAAAAACCAAAACCACGAGCATCTTTTTCATGTTCTAAATATAATTGGAAATACCGAAATTTTACTTGACAAGTGCCTGTTCATAGTTCTACATTTGCCGAAACGAAAAAAACCGCTAAAAATGAAAATCTTAAAACGAATTCTTCTCGTACTCGGAATCCTTATAGGAATTTGGATCATCATTGCACTTTTTGTTCCTGCAGAATGTCATATTGAACGTTCTACTGTGATCAATGCTCCTGCAGCAACTGTCTATGAACAGGTAAATAATTTTCATAACTGGAAATCATGGTCGTATTGGGATAATCTTGACACCGTAACGATGAAGGACAGTTTTGCCGGTCCGGAAGCGGGTGTTGGTGCCGCTCATTACTGGGACAGCCCACACGAATCTGTAGGTAAAGGTCATCTTGTTATTACCAAAAGCGAGCCGGATTCCTTTGTAGAAACAGAATTGTTTTTCGACGGTATGGGATCAAGCCTTGGTGGATGGAGAATGAAAGATACTGTTGGGGGAACAAAAGTGACTACCTACATGGATATGACTTCGCCATTTTTTATGCGCCCGATGATGCTTTTCATGAATATGGATAAAATGCTCGGTGGAGATTTTGAAAAAAGTCTTGCGGGCTTAAAACGCGTTTCTGAAGCAAAGGCAAATGAAGCGCCTGCTTCGAATGTAAAAATCGAAGAAACTACTGCAGCGCCAATGAAAATGATGTCGATCATGGATAGCTGTACTTCTGCCGATATCAGCCAGAAGCTGGGCGCACTTTACGGAGAGATCCTGGCTGCAAATGCAAAGCAGAAACTGACGCAGGCAGGGGCACCTTTTGCGGTTTATCATAAAGCGGTTAACAATCCGGATGGCTCCATGTTTTTTGTGCTGCAGGCTGGAATCCCGGTTGACAAAGCAGGGAAAACAGACGGTCGTGTAAAATATTGGGAAACACCAGAAAGCAAAGTAGTAAAAGCTTCACATTACGGATCCTATGAATCAACTGTTCAAACACATGAATTGATTGATAAATGGATAACTTCAAACGGCAAGACAATGGATGGCGCGCCGTGGGAAGTATACGTTACTGATCCGGGAGTAGAAAAAGATCAGTCGAAATGGCTGACTGAAATTTATTATCCTGTTAATTAGGGAGAAAAAGCCTGCGATTTCGGCCTGGTTCTTGCATTTTCTGGCGGAAACAATTAGCTTTACTCAGCAAACAAAAAATTCTACCCTATGAAACGCATTATTCTCCTTTTCGGACTTATCTTTTCTCTTGTTGCAGTGAAAGCGAATGCAGGTGAAACACCTACCAACGCGCAAAAAGCATACAGCCAATCAATCGGAATTCAGAAAATGGTATCTCTTACTGATGACCAGCGTGTAAAAGTTGAAGCTGTTCTGCTGAGCAAAATGGTTGCAATTGAAGCGATCAATGGTGATTTAACCAAAGATGGTGCTGCCAAGCTTGAAGCAATTGAAGTAGTAAAACAAACAAAAGACCAGGAGCTCGCAGCAATTATGACCCCGGATCAGTTTGCGCTTTTTACTGCTAAAAGAGCGGAAATGAAAACAAAAAGAGATTTAGGCGGAAAATAATTCTGTCGCAACTATATAAAGAAAGCCTTTCCATTCGGAGAGGCTTTTTTTATTTACATACCAGGACAGATCAAGAGAAACATCAATGTGAATTCACAGCCGAACGCTCTTTCACTTCCGACAATAGCGTTTCACCTTGTTCAATTGCATTCATGATCTTTGAAAGCATCAGATCGCCGCTTTCACCTTCTTCAAATTGTAATGGTGCTTTGAAACGAATAGAAAGCTCGACACCTTTTCTTTTTATCCGCAAACCCTTTTTATCAAATGCCTTGCGAAAGCCATCAATCACCACCGGGATTACCACCGGGTTATATTTTTTAACGAGCACCGTAATTCCTCTTCTTCCTTTCGCGCCCGGTTTGGTTGTGCCTTGTGGAAAATTAATAACCCACCCATCGCCCAGCGCATTGGCAATATTGCTGAGATCTTCCATGCGGACTTTACGGTTAACATCTACCCCACCCTCACGCCACGTACGCTGAATGGAAACAGATCCGGCATACGCGAAAATGCGCGGGAGAATTCCTTTTTTCATAGTCTCTTCCGCTGCAACAAAATAATTATTGACTTTCGGACGAAACAAATACCAGGGTTTGCGAATTGAATTTTTGTAGCCATTCTTCACCGCACAAAACACATGAAGCATTGCAATCACCTCAGCGAAATAAGTCTGGTGATTAGAAACAAAAAGCACATTGGTTGCCTGCAGATTCTCAAGATGCTCCGTTCCTGAAATTTTAATTTTATTGGTGCGAACGTACCTTCTCCGTGTCAGCCATCCTATTGTACTAATAAGAAGTCGTTTTAAAAAAAGCTTGTGCCCGAAAGGGTCTTCCTTAAACATACCCATAACTTAATCCTTAACTCAAATCAGAAACAGCAACGATTAACCATTTTAACTTTCACAAAGGTACGAACTGGAAAGCAAATTGGTTCTTTGTGTACCTTTGGAATGATGTCTCTTAAGCAAACAAGACCAACTTTATTCATTTTATTCTTCGCAGGAATTTTCCTGCTAAGCGGCTGTTTTGAAATCATTGAAGATATTACACTCCGCAAGAACGGTTCGGGCACATTTTTTTATACGATCAACCTCAGCCAGAGTAAAAACAGGCTTGATGGGATTCTGAAGCTCGACAGCACAAACGGCTATCGTGTGCCGAGAAGAAAAGAGATCGATGAAAATATTCTCAAGACAAAAACAACACTGGAGAAATCTCCGGGCATCACAAATGTGGTGACCAGCAGCGACTGGCTGAATTATATTTTCACCGTTAAGTTTGACTTTAACTCGGTAAATAATCTCAACCTCGCTGTTGAAACTGTTTCCACCGAGCTCGCATCCGATCACAAAAGAATTCCGGAGGCTGCAGATAATTTTGCATTCACCGGTAAAACCTTCGATCGCAAAAGTCATTATGATGCGAAGGTTCAGTCGCCGAAGCTTACTGCGCAGGATAAAGAAATTTTAAAAGATGCGACGTATGCCTGCATTTTTCGCTTTGAAGATCTTGTTGCTGTCAATTCGAACAAAGACGCGAAAATTTCTAAAAGCGGGAAATCTATCATGCTGAAATTAAATATGCTCCAGCTGGCAACGGGGCAAAAATCGATCGTGAATAAAGTTATCCTGAAATAATAGTTGATGAAAAAATTTCTCCCCCTCCTCTTCATCCTGGCTTGTGCGGCATTGAATGCACAGAACATTTCTTCACACATTCCCAAACGCGCTACATACATCGTTACGCTGAATCCATCGACACACATTAATAACGGTGATCTGAAAAATGTTAACGGTCTTGAAATTTTTTCGCGCAACGGAGAATACAGGAATAACTTCAGCTACATCTATGGCGATGAAGATCTGGAAACGGAACAGCAAAAATCATTCGCACAATTATTCGTGGATATTTTTTCCAATCCTCAACCAACAGGCGTTGATACCACAAGGAAAATTTTCATCTTCAATGAGACAAGCGATTCTATTCATTACTGGGCCTATGTTTTGCCAATAAGCAACAGCACCGATTTCGGCACATATATTTCCACGCATCTTTTTACAACCAAACCCGAAATAGCAAAAGGCTCCGGCTATTCGGAGATCAACCAGGATAGAATGTCAATCGGCTGGACCAACAGCTACGCCGTTATTTTGCTTGCTGATTTTAATTTTGTTCCTGATGACGGGAATATATTTTCTCAACCGACGCTTGACTCACTCATTGCCGTGCAGGAATA
>JBKJMR010000369.1:0-10073 GCA_046596275.1 Bacteroidia bacterium
TCTTACCAAATCTGCTGAAGATGGAAAGCTCGATCCGATTGTTGGCCGCGAAAAAGAAATAGAACGCGTATCACAAATTCTTTCACGCCGTAAGAAAAACAATCCTATTCTCATTGGAGAACCGGGTGTTGGTAAATCTGCGATCGCTGAAGGACTTGCATTGCGCATCATTCAGAAAAAAGTTTCTCGCGTGCTCTTCAACAAACGCGTCGTAGCGCTTGATCTTGCTGCTTTGGTTGCCGGAACAAAATACCGCGGACAATTTGAAGAACGTATGAAAGCGGTAATGAATGAGCTGGAGAAATCTCCTGACGTTATTCTTTTCATCGACGAGATTCACACGATCATTGGTGCAGGCGGTGCTTCCGGCTCACTTGATGCGTCGAATATGTTTAAGCCGGCTCTTGCACGCGGAGAAATCCAATGCATCGGGGCGACAACATTAGATGAGTACCGTCAGTACATCGAAAAAGATGGCGCGCTCGAACGTCGTTTTCAGAAAGTGATTGTTGAACCAACTACTGTTGAAGAAACAATCCAGATCCTGAACAACATCAAATCGAAATACGAAGATCATCATAACGTCACTTATACGGATGATGCGATCAAAGCGTGTGTGACACTTACTTCACGTTACATCACCGATCGTCACTTGCCGGATAAAGCGATTGATGCGTTGGATGAATCAGGTTCACGCGTTCACATTACAAACATCAAGGTTCCTAAAAAGATCCTTGAAGTGGAAGCTGAAATAGAAAAAGTAAAAGAAGAAAAGAACCAGGTTGTCCGCAGCCAGCGTTACGAAGAAGCAGCTCGTCTGCGTGATCGTGAACGTCAGCTGCAGGAATCGCTTGAAGCTGCTAAAAAAGCATGGGAAGAAGAAAGCCGCACACACCGTGAAGTGGTAAGTGAAGATAATGTGGCTGAAGTTGTTTCTATGATGACCGGCATTCCTGTTCAGCGTGTTTCTCAGAATGAAAGCAGCAAGCTTGCAATCATGAATGAAGCGCTCAGAGGAAAAGTGATCGGACAAGACGAAGCGATCAAAAAAGTGGTGAAAGCCATTCAGCGTAATCGCGCAGGTTTGAAAGATCCTAATAAGCCGATCGGTTCATTTGTTTTCCTCGGACCTACAGGTGTTGGTAAAACACAACTTGCAAAAATTCTTGCTCGTTACCTGTTTGATAATGATGAAGCGTTGATCCGTATTGACATGAGCGAATACATGGAGAAATTTGCTGTATCGCGATTGGTTGGAGCGCCTCCGGGCTATGTAGGATATGAAGAGGGTGGACAATTGACAGAAAAAGTGCGTCGCAAACCTTATTCAGTTGTATTGCTGGATGAAATTGAAAAAGCGCACCCGGATGTATTCAATTTGTTGCTGCAAGTTCTTGACGACGGACAATTGACCGATAGCCTTGGCAGAAAAGTTGATTTCAAAAACTCCATTATCATCATGACTTCGAACATTGGTTCACGTCAGCTGAAGGATTTTGGTACAGGAGTTGGTTTCGCCACCGGTACAAAATCAGATCACGCTGAAGAGCATGCAAAAGGAGTAATTGAAGGAGCTTTGAAAAAAGCATTCGCTCCGGAATTCTTAAATCGTATTGATGATGTCGTTCTTTTCAATTCATTGAATCGCGAAGACATTCACAAGATCATCGATATCGAATTGGAGAAATTGCAGAACCGCATCGTGACCATGGGTTACACCGTTGATATCACTCAGCCGGCAAAAGATTTCATTGTAGATAAAGGATTCGATGCCAATTACGGAGCACGTCCGTTGAAGCGCGCCATCCAGAAATACATTGAAGATCCGTTAGCAGAAGAGATCATCAAAGCAGGTGTTGTGGAAGGTGATGTAGTAACGATCGCTTATGACGAAGAGAAAAAAGAGATCGTGATCACTGCAAGCAAACCGAAGATTAAAAAGGATAAAAAGTCGGATAAGAAGGAGGAATGAAGTAGTCCTGCGGACACTTCATTCTAAATCATTCTTTAAATGATAAAATCCCCGGAGAGAAATCTTCGGGGATTTTTATTTATTGTTTGTTCTCGACTTCGCCCGAACAAGCTGGAGATTAATTTGTCAGACTGAGTAGAGAAGCGTATCGAAGGCTGGCAAATTAATCCCCCGCTGCTTTTCCCTTCCAAAAACTATACACCACATTAAATCCAAATGAAAAATACGACCAGCTGCCTTCCTGGTCGGCCGCTGTGTATGGATTTGCATTTTGCTGATTCAGGTAAATGGCAAACGGATTGAACTTATAATTGGTAAACGCAGCTGCAACATTTAATCCGATGGCGAAATTTCCTTCGGTGTAGAAAAAAACACCGGCGTCGAATTGAAGCTCGCGCACGCTGTTTGATTTTGTTGCGGGAGCATCGGCAGGAACACCGGTGAAATGAAGTCCGGTGTATTTCATGATCCCCTGCTCTGCCGTTAAACCAATATAAGCAGTGGAAGTTTGTGAGCGGATAAAATCATAACCCACACGAAGTCCGCCGAAATGCGCTTGCCCGTAAACATTCAATCCCGGAATTTTATTGTCGGGTGTTTTCCAGAGGTTATGATGATACTGAATACCGAGCTGAAATCCATGAAAAACCTGGAAGTTCAGATTGGCAGAAACATCATAAATGCCGGTAAAACTTTTGCGGAATGCTTTATTTGAAAGGGCGTGTGGAACAGTGGTATTGAGACGAGCGCTCATACGGAATGGAATTTCTTTTCCCAGGTTCTGGGCGGAAAGAAAACCAGCATTGAACAGCAAACAAAAAAAGAGAAATCGCTTCACCATATTGCCTTCTCAAATATAACGGAAAAAGAGGTGATTTATGATTGGTTTGCAGTTATTGGGATTTCCTTGTACAATGTTCAATCAAAAGGAATTTCAGAACTTCAACTGCTCCCTAACCTCCCCTACCCTTTAAAAAGTGATTCCCAAACCAAACTTATTCACTGGATTTATATGCATTCTCACTCCGGTTTGCTTATCGCCTGCATTCAGCACATCCTGGTAGGTAGAAACAACTCCTTCCGCATTAATTTCATAGGTCACGCTTAATAGCGGTGTGAACTGGTAACGCATTCCGGCACCGAGGGAAATGCCGAATTCAAAAAACTCATCTGAAAAATCAACAGCTCCAAACGGGGGAAACCAGCTAATATTCATTCTTTTACCCGTGTTGTTTTCATAATTAAAAACCAGGTCTGAAAATACATACGGGTGGAACTTTCGCGATCCAAATGAGCGTTCGTACCCGGCTGTAAGTGCAAGATTATTAAGTTTTGAAAAATATTGATCCCGCACTTGCGACTGATTCAGGACAACCCCGTTACTAATAGTTTTGTGCATATAATCCAATGAAATACGCCATGCATTTTTCCCGAAATGATTTTTGTAATACAGTCCAGGGAATAAATAAATCGCCGTGCTCATCATATGCGGATAACTATACGCATTCTCAAACCGCTTAGCAGTAAAAATGCTGATACCAAGCTCATGTTTGTTAAGAAGCGTTTCTTCCTCCTGCGCAAAGCAAGTTGTAGGAATAAAGAATAAAAGGAACAATACTTTTTTCATGCTGAGGTTTTTTTTAAATAGGCGTCTTAGTATAACGCAAACCTGCGCAGGGTTAAATTCCGTATTCAATTTCTCTGGTGAATTTCCTGAATTTAGAAACGAATGCCAATACCGAAAGTGCCGACATTGATTCGCCCCTCTAAGCCCGGATGCGAATACATGAATTGATTATTGAACATGTAATTCACCGCTAAATTTGCTTCGTAAGAAAGGGTAATGTTCTTTGTCGGATTATACCGAACTCCAAATCCTGCTGAAAGTCCCGGACCATAAACAATACTATGGTAGGAATTTTTAACTGGTCTTACACTCCTTGTTCCCACTAGTTCCCGTTGAATGTCCCTGTGCATAAAATTCAAATCAGCCAATGCATAAAACTGCACTTTCCCGGTTCCGAACGAACGTTCCAGCCCCACCTTGTAGATCATCTCGCGTGTAAGCCTGATACTATATTCAAAAATATTACTTTGTGGATTGTACACATGTTCCTCGACTTTCTTATGATAATTGAATGAAGTCCGCAATGCCCATTTTCCAAAATGCCGCTTATAATAAACGCCATCGAAAAAATAATAATCCGTCAGCAATGTAAGCTTGCCGAATTCATCTTCAATACCATCGATAATACTTGCCGAAGCCACGTGAAATCCGAATTCATTTTTCGGAGCAGCTTCTGTTGCAATGGCAGGAGTTATTTCCTGTGCGAATGAAAATAAAGGAAGGAAAAGAAAAGCAATAAAGAGATTTTTCATGACCGGCGTTTTAGCATTTAAGATAAAGACGCGACCTTCTAATTTAGTTGCCTGTAGCGAACGAATTACTTAAAGGGGAACGAATTACGAATCAAAACGAAAACTAAGGTTGAAGTAATCTTTTCCCGTTCGTATTTTCGTTTTGATTCGTAATTCGTTCCCCTTTTCTGACTATGCAATAAGCGGCAGAAAATCCGGTGCATATTGCAATGCTTTTTTCTGTCCTTCGGGTAATGGATTTGCGGCCCAGCCTACTGTAACCTGGTTGGCGATTTTAGTTCCGGTGGTGATGTCCATGATGTGCGTTAAATCTTGCACACCGAAACGCGAAATGTATTTTTTATTCACACCGATCGCGAGAATATCACGGTAATACGCAACAAGCGCATCAGCAGCAACAGGAATCTGATTCAGCAGATCAGGATTATTCAAAAGATCCTGCTTGATCTTATTTCCGAATTCAATATAGCTTCCTTTAAATGTCAATCCGTTAAAACCTCTTCCGCGATATTTGTAACCATCGCCAGGCATGTTATTTCCATAACGACCGCCATACACTTTCTCAAAAAAAGCTGCATCATCTTTTTTCAAAGCAGTTAGCTGATCTTCTGTCAAATCTGCAAGACGTTTTCCGAAGATCATACGAATGCGCGCGTTGGCCGTATTTCCATAACCTTCTTCCGGACGCAACCTGAAATTCGTCTCTTTATAAATCGTTCCCAAAATTCCCGCTACCAGAAATTTATTTGTGATGCCAACTTTTTTCAAACTGGCAATAAGCAGGTTTGCTGTTTCGGTGATCTGTGGTGTGAGAATAGACATGTGTGTAGGGGATTTAGTGATTTGATGATCTGGTGACTGGGTGATTGAAAAAAGAAAAAATTACGGATTTGATCATTTGATTACATGATTGAAAAGGAAAAAGAAAAAACATGAAATTAATTCTGGGGTTTTCTTTCGGTCATTTCGGCGAACATTAGTTTTCCGTTTTTGAATTTTAAGAGGATTCTTGCTTTGTTGCTTTCGATTACAATGAGCGGTTCTTCTAACTGCGAATAATATTGCCAATAGATGAATTTGTCTTTGTCATTCATCGGAACAATTTTAGCGCCTTTGATATTGTAGGCGTGGCAAACATATTCCCAGAACTTTTCATAATTCTCGCGCGATTGAATGAGCTTTCCATACACATTCACTTTGTCGTCTGTCTGCTTTCCTTTTTTGTTGAAGACAGGAGTCGGCAAAGCGAGATTGCTTAAATGCATGGCGCGAAATTCTTCCAGGTCTTTTAAATCTTCCCACAGCTTGGGCCCTATCCAGAATAAAGTTCCGCTGTACAATGAATCGGCGTATGCATAGTTTCCGATCATCGTTTGTGTTTTTGTTACTGCGGCACTTTTATCCGCAGCGCTCGACTGAATTGTTTTTGCTGATAATACAATTGCAGCTGTATCCTGCGCACTGATGGTTCCGAAGAGAAACAAACCCGCTACGATTGAAAAAATTGTTTTGATCATACTTTTATTTTAAAATTATTAGTCAATAAAATCTGAACCCGGTGCCAGCCCGCTGAATTCTCCTTCATCCGGAGTTGGCATATTTTCTCCGCTCAATCTCGACGAACGAAAAACCTGCTTGTCTACCACACGTTGCAAACAAATATCAATTAAAGTCGTGCTGTTCGGAACCAACGCCCTGTCCAGCATTTCTGCGCTTGCTTTTATGCGGCATGGAATGTAACGCACGAATCCTTTTTCCGGGCGTGGACGAATTTCCAAACCAAGCATTTCTGATCCTTTTATTGCGCCGCGAATCAATTCTCCTTTCGGATTATAAACTGCGCCACAACCATTCATGATGTCGTAATTAAAATAATACGTGATCATGTCATTATGAAGCGCATTCTTTTGACGATCGGCGCAAAATCCTTCGGGCAAATGATTCGGATCACTGTCAGGTCCTGCGGTGAGAATAAGATCGAAATCTGTCAATGGAAAACCTTCGTGATCGTGAATATAAAAGATAACCATTGAAAAACGATCATGAATAAAATAACGATCATGCGAGAAAATTCCGCCGGCCTGCGTTTCCACAATTTCGTCGCGCTGCACCTGCGCTGTTTCTTCTGCAAATTGTGCATTTAATTTCCTGTAATCTTCTTTCGACCGAACGCGGATGCAATTGATGATCGCACGAATGGTTTCCGAAGAACCGTCATTAAGCACCTGCCTGCGAATGCTTTTCATGATTCCTATATCAGATCCGGAATGAGATTTTTCATGCACCACGCGAAACGGAGCATCAGGCGATTCTTTCACTTCGATAACCTGGAAATCGCCGGTAACTAATTTTCCTTCTGCATTTCGTTCAGGCCTTGGCTGCGCAAGTTTGATCAATCTTGATTTCAGATTTGCCGCCGCACAACGCACTACTCCATCTGAGCCTAATTCGCCGGTATACGGATTCAGATGATCATAAAATTTTCTGTCGATATCCTGGCCGGTGATTACAAAAGGAAAAATTCCATTCTCACTGAGTTCACTTCCGTCGCTGTCAATCCAGTTTTTATTCAGCGCCCACGCTTCTTTACTTCCCAGTGAAAGCCAGTTCAAAACGCCAACGCCCGGCTCCACCCCATTCCACCACGATTTCAAACGGCTTAATCTTCCTTTCCCCAATTGCGCAAGTGCCGAACCGAAATTCGCCGGTGCAAGCATGATCAAATGGCTCATCGGGCATTCTTCTTCTGTGCCTTTGTAATACCTCGCCCACCAATCGCGGATAACCGGTCCGCCGGTGGAATGCGTGATGCACACAAAGCGTGAACCTTTTTCAATCAAAGGCGCAAGCTCGAGCTGAACAGCATTTTTGAAAGCGCGGGAAATATCATTCACGCGCACTTCATCATGAAAGCTGATGTAGCTGCCGAGAAAAATTTCTTTGATGACAATATCAATTCCACTTAATGCTGCTTCAGCACGTAAACGAAGCGGGAGCTCGCCATACGTATCGAGATTGGTTGCGCTCCATCCGTGAACAAATACAAGTGAAAGTGCCATTTCCGAAAATTTAGATTACCATTTTGGCTGAACAAAATAAAGAAGCGTTCCATCCGGATCAGAAAAATGCAGGTAGATTCCCGATTTTCCATCGTCTTCTTCTTTAAAAGAAATTTTATTTTTTTCCAATAATACTTTTGCTTCGTCGGAATTCTCAATCATAAAACCGATGGAAATAGTTCCTGAACACGGACTTTCACTGGTTGCAGGATGAAGACCGATCGTAATGCCGGTAGTGATCAACATCGCATAATGGTTTTCCCAGCGCTGCTTCATCGTCAGGCCAATCTGCTGGTAGAAATTAATGGATGCTTCCATGTCCTTCACCATAATTGTGATGTTGGTATCAGTGATATTTATCATGCCGCCGCTAGATTAATCAGGGATTTAAAAACTGTCAACCAAATATCTAACAATTATTGATGGAAAAACATATTAGTTTAAAAGAGTTTCTGGTTTCGGGTTTCAAGTTCTGGGTTTCGGGTTTCGAGTTGATGTTTCTGGTTTTATTATGCTGTGAGACCTGAACTTTAACCCAGAACTCGAAACCCGAACCTTTTTTTTAACCCGAAACCCGAAACTTTTTAAACTCGAAACTTTTTAAACCCGAAACCCTACAAACCGTCGAAATTGCTATTGACAAGAACCATTTGCAGGTAGTTTTATCTTTCATGAAAATCTGCAATGTGTTGTGAAAGAACTGGAAGATCATAATTGGTTCTCTCCCCGCTTAAGAAATTTCCAGACGGAATTTATCGGTTTCGCGGTGGTCAAATGCAGGATTTACGATCAGTTTATAGAATGTATTAAAAGTTTGTCGCTTCACTCCCGCCCTATGATCGATCTGTGTTCGGGAAGCGGCGAACCTGCGATTACAATTTTCAAAAAAAGCGGTTGTTTCAGCAGGCTTATTCTTACGGATAAATTTCCGGGGAAAAATGTTCAGACCAATGATCGTATTAGTTATGATCGATCTTCCACAGATGTTTTACAAATGGAATTTCAAAGCGGAAATTATTATACGATGTTCAACGCTTTGCATCATTTCAGCGATGCAGATAAAATAATGCTTGCAAAGAAAATCCGTTCGGCAAATGCAGATGCTTTTTTTGTTGAAATTCTTGAGCCGCATCTTTATTGTTTTATAAAGATCCTGCTCGGCTGTACGATCGGAAGTTTGCTCTTTACGCCTTTCATCCGCCCGTTTTCATTTACGCGTTTATTCTTCACTTACATCATTCCGGTCAATATTCTCACGATCACTTTCGATGGAATTATTTCTGTTTTCAAATCGCGTTCTGTCAATTATTATAAAACGCTTTTTGCAAATCAGGATTCGATTGAAGTGTCAAGAATCAAAAGCAACTTGCTTCCTTTAATTGTTATCCGGATACGCGCACAATGAGAGCAATAATCACACTCTGGAAATTCAGTCGTCCGCATACAATCATCGGAAGTGTGATCAGCATTTGCACGTTGTACATGATCGTTTGTGATGAAAAAGGATTGCAGAATATTCCATTACTGTTGCTTGCATTGATCATCGGTATAACATGTAACGTTTTTATCGTCGGAATAAACCAGGTTGCTGATGTAGAAATTGATAAGATCAATAAACCGTATCTGCCTGTCGCTTCGGGCGCGCTTTCCATTCAGCATGCAAAGCTTATTGTTGGTGCTGCTTTATTTACAAGTCTTGCGTTGGCTCTGTACGTTTCGCCGTGGCTGTTTCTCATCATCGTTCTGTCAACTGCAATCGGCTGGGCTTATTCCATGCCGCCGCTTTACCTGAAACAGCATCATTTGCTTGCAGCTTTGGCGATCACAACGGTGCGTGGTGTATTTATAAATCTCGGCGGATTCCTGGTATTTAATTACATCATCAATCACTCGCTGATCGTACCGGAAAATGTAAAAGTCCTTACCGGATTTATCATTGCATTCAGCATTGTTATTTCCTGGTTTAAGGATCTTCCGGACATTGAAGGCGATGCGAAATACAATATCAAAACTTTCGCGATCAGCTATTCTTCTAAAACAGCATTGATCACAGGAAATATTCTTGTTGCATTGGCGTATATCTTCACCATTGCAATCAAAGCGCGTGAATATTTCAATGAGGAAACGGTATCGCGACAAACAAATGTGCTGCTTTCCGGTCACCTCATTTTGTTTGCGCTTTTTATTGTCAATACTTTTTCAATAAAGCAGGACAAACATCACTCCATCAAAAAATTCTACAAGCGATTCTGGTGGTTCTTTTTCGCAGAATATGCCTTGTATTGGATTGCATACGCCTTTAAATAATGAATGGGAAATTTCAATTATTAAACCATCGAACGCTTACGTGATTGGCTGTGCGGTAAAAGAAATTCCCTGTAAAAATTTCCTGAAAAAAAATCTTCAACGCTGACATTATGAATTTCCAAAATCCGTAACAGGCTTTTGATTGTTATGTTGGTTTTTCCTTTTTCAATTCGCCAGTACTGCATACGGGAAAGATGGTTTTCACCGGCAAACGTTTCATAGCTGGTATGTCCGCTTATAATACGCAACCGTATGAGTCTATTGCCGATCTCGGGCAATAACTTTTCGAATGTATCCATTACATTAAAATGGTTTGAAGTATGTAATTCTCAAATAAATAAATCGAAACGCAATTC
>JBKJMR010000381.1:0-3930 GCA_046596275.1 Bacteroidia bacterium
CTGTTCCCTGGTCGCCGTCGCCGTGATAATAAGAATTGCTGTTGTTGCTTCCTGAAGCTACATCTTTTGTTTTGTCAAAACTTATACGGTGACTGTGTACTCCGTCATTATTGGTGGTGAAATTTCTCGTGTATGTAGTTACCGAATGCGTGTGTGTGTTACCTCCGCCCGAAGTATTCAGGTAATGTAATGGATTCGTATTCGGGGCTGGTTGTATAACAGAACCGGATGAATCGCCGGACGCACCGAGCACAAAACGTTCTCTCAGGTCAGGAGTATTATTTGTTCCGTCACAAACGTGCCAGCCAACGGGTACGGTCGAAAGCAATCCGTGCCACATCGCAATTGTTCCGATCGGAACCGTATCTACCTGGATGATGAATGTTTGCGAAACGGATTGTTGATCCGCATTATAGGCAGTCAGCGTAAAATTTGTAGTGTGGTTTATTTTTGCCGAAGTGCAGGCATTCGTAAAAGTACCCGAATACATAAGTTCGCCATCTTTAAAGATGATGACATTCGTTGCATTTAAGACATTCCAGGCTATAGTGATACTATTTCCTGTATTAATAATATTTATTAAATAAGTGGTCGCTGAAAATGAAGAAATCACAGGAGCTGCAGGTGGTGCATTCTTAACCTGGATTTCTGCTGTCAGCTGACCATCTTCATAACCGGGAAATCCGCTGTATTCCAGTACGGCCATGGTGATTGACCCGGTAACACTGGTTATAATCGAAGTAGCAGTGAAGCTCACCGATGCGGCAGCACCTGTTCCTAAAATGGTGCCGTCAGTTCCTGAAAGCGTTTCATCTTCTTCAATGATCCAGAACTGCGGAGTGGTTGATGGCTCTTTTTCAATACAGAGCTTGTTTTGATACAATTGTTGAATACTGATATTCACACTTCCGGCTTGCGAGTTGGTAAGCAGCGATCCGGCAATAGATGAATTGTCTTGTATGAAATGTAATTTGAATTGCGGTGCGGATGATCCCCACGATGCAGTTCCCCCGGGAACCAATGGGGCATCACTGGTATTAGTGATACGGAATGAAAGCTGGTTGATTATGCCGCCGTTGTAGACCATGTTGCTGCCAATAAATTCAAATTGTACAGGAAGCACAGCCGGTGCTGCTCCATCAGTGCGGGGCGGATACACGAGCATGACATACAATTGTTCTCCGCCACTAACCGGGAGTCCTGCCTGCACATTTACATACTGGCATGAAAAATATCCGCTGTTGGCTGATCCGGTTATTACTGGAAAACCCAACGTAAAGTTTATCGAATCGCCCGGAGACAGGGTTATGTTTGAGGAAGGAAGCAACACCAAATATTCTCCGCTCTGGTTGTCTTGCTGCATTTGTGCCGTCCAGCCCGGAGCAGTAATTGACATTCCTGAAATAACCGCATTGCTCAGCAAACCATTAAACAGCAGGTAAATTCCTGAATTACCTGCGGGCAGTTCATTGATGGCGAATCCCGGACCGGTATATTGCTGGAAAACAATATTAGCAGTAGTTGTATTTGTCAATGTAAGCGTCATTACATTCAGTGAAGTATCGGCGCTGATATAAATATGGTTGCTGCCGTCGTTGGCAGTGATCGTGATTTGAAGTGGAGTGTTCGAAGGCATGCTGAATTTGTTTGGAATTAATTTTCAAAATCACGAAGACGGAGCCAGCCCTCGAGCAATTGTTGTGGCGTATAATCAAGCGCACCTTGCGTGGTGTTCTGAACCATCTCTGAAAAATCCTGCGACTGCCATTCACCATTATTTACGTTGACCCACGACCAATGTCCTGCGTGGATCTTCGGAAGCGGAATCGAAATTTCACTGGTATTCGAACCGGATAGCACAGGAGCAGTAAGGAAAGTTACCGAGAGCGAATTCAAAGCGGCATCGTATTGATCGGGAGGCAATGCAATTGATTTGACAGGAAGTATTCCAGTGTTAGCATGCACTTCCCCTTTCGGATCAATAAGCATCATCACCGTTTTGCTGCTTCCGGGAGTATAACCTGTGGTGAGCGTTAATGGAGAACCGTATGCTGTTGAATCATAAAAGCGGGTAAAATCAATTCTTGTGTCTTCCTCTATCCAGTAACCGAATAATCCGTCGTTTAAATTTTCCGTCATGCCAAGCTTGACCGGAAATTTCACTGCTGTAAATGCTGCATTATCTGGTTCTGCATTGGGAACCAGGTTTTGCGCAAATGCCTCCCACGATTCGCTGGCCGCCGCATCGCCTGCAAGATCGAGCCGGAGTGATGCACGTGTGATGGCGAGCGGTTGGCCGGTTAATATGCCCGCAGTGTTGTTGGAAGAACCTGCAGGCATTGTTTGTTCTGCTGTGGTTTTCAACGAAGCGATCATTGAAATAAGCAAGCCGGGATTACCATTATTATAAATCCCAACTGCAAAATTGCGCAACCATGGCAATTGATTTTGCATCACCGTTTGCAGATCGCTGCCGATGGGAAATAATCCACCCGGAGCAGGGAACCAAATCACAGAAGAATTGGCTGCGTTCACTGCCAGCTCACCGAGTGGCGTGCCGTCAGCATTATAGAGAAACAAACTGTTGTCGGGATAATCGGGCAATACCCAACCGATAATAGGTGAGCTTGCCGGGTGCGAGTTGGATTCTATCGTATCATAGTTGGCCGAAAGCCAGCGAAACAACAAACGCGCCGGTTGAGTAATGCGCGGCGGAAGAAAAGCTGTTCCCGGTGCAGCATTGAATGTTTGCGGAGGCGTCAATCCTTTTGCGATATAAACGGATTGAGGCAAATTTTTGTCTTTGAAACGGCCAAAGGCATCGATCAACCGCAAAGCCACAATGCGGAATGTGCCGGTACGAATGGGATTAAATGCAAAATTGCTTTCTGGCGAATAAACAGATTCATCACCCACTGCATTCGCAACACCCGCAACAAAGGCCTGATCAAATGTATTGGCCAATGGATCGGCGACTTTCATTTGCAAGCTCTGTTGCCGCATCAGCATGGATTGCATCATCCCGGATAGTTCCTGTGCAAGAATTGGCATGTCACCGACCGAATCAAGAACATCCTGCAGTTCCTGGTCTGATGATCCGGTTTGCTGAATGAACTGGTTAATGCTTTCAGTCAGGTTTACCTGCGCGTTTGCGCTGAGCAGTACGGTTCCTGCGTACAACTGCTCAACAGCTGGCGAAGACTGGTTGTATTCTAACTCAATATCATCTTCGTCCCAGGAAAAATTATCGAGAATAAAGCTTGAAGCGTATGAATCGCCGGGTTGTAAATATTGCACCGGGTTGAATTGCACTTCATATTGCAGCATGACCGGAAGCCATGGGGTTCCTGTCCAGGTAAAATTGGAAAGCGCGCCGGGTGCAATGGCAAGGTCATGTATTGTGGTGAGGTAATATGTATCCGGATGATCTTCATTTTTAAGGAAAGAGTCAAGTGACGCTTGCAACATGTTACGCGTGGCTGCAAAATCCAGCTGTTGCCCGGTATTCTGTAGAAAATCCGAGCAAAATTTAACCGCCATTGCAGGTTGAAGCGGATTGGACATCAGTACCGCATCGTCCAGCACCAGGTTGATTAATGATTCCGGGGAGTCAGCAGGGAAATCGATCATGGTGGTAATAAAACTTGCTGTGATCGCCGACTGATTATTTTGCAAGGCATTAGTTGCAATTTGTGTAGCGCCCACCAGGTTTTGAGATGTGCGGCAGTTGAGCGTATTTCCTTCACCGGTCCGGTTAATTGGAAAAATATCATCACCCTGCAAAATCAGGAACGGATTATTCGCCTGCCAGTAACGTGCAGCAGTAACGTCGTTCGTTAATTCATACTGCTCATCGAGCAAGCCGGTAATGAAATCAACTTGCGTATTGATGCTTTGCTGCAATGTTCCATTTTCTGAAACACGTTCTTG
>JBKJMR010000414.1:0-3962 GCA_046596275.1 Bacteroidia bacterium
GGCTGTTTCGTCGATGGATCATTGTACTATTAATAACGTATACAAAATGAAAACAAAATGAAAGAGAGGTGATCCGTAATGAACCACCTCTCTTTATTTAACTACAGATTGTATTACAACCCGTTTTGATTTTTGCGATCATCAGGAGAATTTTTCCGCTCTCCTCCGAATGCTTCTTTCTGATGTTCTTCAGCATCGAAAGAACCTGGCTCATCTTCATCTTCTTCTTCACCCGAAACATCACTGGTCTCACCTTCTTCACGATCCATTGCATCTACTTCTGCAAATTCACCTACTTCGTTTGATTCTGTTTTTCCCGGAGGATTCATCGTGCGAGAATAATCATCGCCCTTTCCTGCAACAGGATCATTTCTTTTTTCAGGAATTGTCGGATCCGGATCTTTGATCTTCGTCATATCATTGTCTTCGTTCGTCGCACCTGATTTTGTTGTTCCTGTTCCTGGCAGATCACCGATCTGATGTTCTTTCCCGGTACCCGGATTTGATTTTTGCTCTTTTTTATTTTGGTCAGGTACGTTTTGCGGCTTTGATTCCTGATTCTCTTGTCGCTGCTCCGGTACCGGTTTTTTCGGTGATGTATTCGGTGCTTCATTTCCGTTTTGCGGAGTCTGCTGGTTGGATTTTTCCTGATTTTTCATGGCTTATATTTGTTTAAATGAATAAAGTCAACTACTTACTTTAATTATTAGACGATATTCATGCCATGCTTCTAAACCCTCATTACTATTGGGTTCCATAGAAAACGAATCCGCAAGTGTGAGAAAAATCTACACATTGGGACTGTTAAAAAAATAAATCCGGGAAATAAAAATGAAACTTGCTTAACGAATTAAGCTAACGTGACCGATGTAAGTATGATCTTCATTTATCACATCAACGATCTGAATTTTGTAAACATACACATCGATCTGCGCTTTATTCCCATTTGGTAAAACACCATTCCATCCCTGCGCAGGATTATCCGTTTCAAATATTTTATTTCCCCATCGATCAAACACCAGGAAATTAAATGTTTGAATTCCGATTCCTTCGCCCATGAAATAATCATTTTCACCATCACCATTCGGGGTAAATGCATTCGGAATAAAGAAAGTAAATTCAGACTGCACACGCACCGGAACTTCTGTTGTATCCCTGCAGCCATATTGATTGATCACGATCTGCGTTACAACGAAAATTCCTGTGTCACTATAAGAATGTGAAGGCTCTTGTAAAACGCTTCCTTCATAATCACCGAAATCCCATTCCCAAAACATTCCACCCTGCGACTGATCAATGAAATTAAAATCAGGGACAAAAATAGAAGCGGAAGTTGGTGTGGGCAGGAATGCAGCAACCGGTTTCGGATAAACAACTACAGGATATAGAAGCGAATCTTCAAATACACATCCGTTACTTCCGGTAACAGTTAAGCTGATATAAAAATTACCGGGATCATCATACGTGTGAACAGGATTTGGTCCGAATGAAAAATTACCATCACCGAAATCCCAGAACCAATTCGTGATCGTACCATTTGCGACAAGTGAGCTGTCAAAAAACTGTGTTGTAAAATCTTCACAACCGCTTACTGTGCCCGGCATGAAATTCATTTCAGGAATCGGGTGGGTGGTTACTAATTGTGTAACCGTATCGATGCAGCCATCTGTTGTTTGTATGATAAGAGAAACATTGAAGCTGTCGTTCACCACCACAAAAGCATGCGACGGGTTCGTTTGTGTGCTGTTGTTGCCATCATTAAAATCCCAGCTCCATGAATTTATTATTCCGCCATTCGGATTTGACTGATCAATGTACTGTGTGCTGTCACCGAAACAAACGATCGTCGCGCTGAATGCAGCAGTAGGTTGCGCATAAACTACAACAGGTTTTATAAGCGTGTCTACACAACCGGCAACTGTTGTAACAATAAGCGATGCATTGTAAGTTCCGCTGTTGGTATACTGATGCGTTGGATTTTGTAATGCAGAAGTTGTAGCATCACCAAAATCCCATTGCCAGGATGCGATTGCTCCAACTGAATTATCCGTGAAGATGGTTTGCTGGCTCGCACACGCAGAAGTAGAAGCGAACATTGCAGTTGGCAGCGGATTTACAATCACAGTTTGTACAGACATACTCACACATCCTGTATTTACTGAAGCAGATAATGTAACTGTATACGTTCCTGCAAGCGCATAGGTGTGTGATGTATTTTGCAATGTATCAAGCGGACTACCATCGCCGAAATCCCAGGACCAATTGGTGATCGTTGCGTTATTTACAATAGATGCATCTGTAAACGTCACAACATTATTTTCGCACACAGGAGTTCCTACCAGCATTGCAGCCTGCACCGTATTGCTGACGGTAACCACATGAAATTGCTGATCCGTACAACCATTTCCGCCGGAGACAATAACAGACGCTAAATAATTTCCGGGATTCGTGTACGTGTGCTGAATGACCGGGCCTGTATTTCCTGTATTGCTGTCACCAAAATCCCAAAGCCATGTGCCTGGCGAACCTGTGGAAATATCAGTGAATGTGGTCGGGCTTCCCACACAAACGGTATCGAAAACAAAATCTGCAACAGGAATTCCTGTTACGGTCACTGTTCCTGTAATTGTGCTGTCGCAACCAAATGTATTGGTAACGATGAGCGTGACCGTATACGTTCCCGGGTTTTGATAAATGTAATTCGGGTTGGTAGCGAATGAATTGTTTCCATCACCAAAATCCCAGAAATAATTTGTGATCGGCGAAGTGTCGGTAGAGAAATCTGTGAATGCTGTTACATTTCCTAAACAAACCGCAGTAGCTGTGAACGCAGGAACAGGAACTGAATTAACTGTAATGCTGGTTTGTAGTGTATCAATACAACCCGCATTATTTCCGGCAATAAGAATGATGTTATATGTTCCGCCGGTCAGATACGTATGTGTTGGACTTTGATTCGCATCAACCGGACTTCCATCACCGAAATCCCATGACCAGAGAGAGGGTGCGCCGGTTGTTGTATCAGTAAATGTGACAATATCCTTTGCGCACACCAGTGTATTTGTAAATCCTGCTTGTGGTTGTGGTAATACATTAATAAGCTGTGCAGAGGTATCCGTGCAACCGAAAACATTCGCTACAACCAAAGAAGTAGAATAGGAACCAGGATTTACAAAAACATACGAAGGCGATTGATTCGTATTGGCCGGACTTAAATCACCGAAGTTCCATTCCCAGCTTACTGCGGCAGTGGAATTATCCGTGTAAATTGTTGCGTACGTATGACAAGCTGTAGTTGCTGTAAATGCCGATACAGGATTTGGTCGCACAATTACTGTTTGAATAATTGTATCCGAACACCCCTGCGCATTAAATACGATCAGCGTTACATTATAGGTTCCTTGCGTCGCATAAACGTGTGTTGGTGAAGCAACAGCTGCATTCGGACTCGCATCACCGAAATTCCAGTTCCAGGCTGCTGCAAAAGAGGAAGCATCAGTAAAAGTGGAAACAGCACCTTCACAAACCGTATCGGCAACAAAATTCGCAAGCGGTAACGGATGAACAGTAACGTTTGTAGTGATTGAATCTGTGCAGCCGAATGAATTTTGTGTAACGATCGTAACAGGGAAAGTTCCTGCTGTGGAATAAGAATGCGAAGGATTCTGTGTAATATCTAATGGACTTCCGTCACCGAAATTCCATTGCCAGCTTACAGGTGCGTTGGTAGTTGCATCAATAAAATTTGTTGCACCGCCGAGGCATGGAATGTTGCTTGTGAAATTCGGAACTGTGCGCGGATGCACTGTGACAGGTATGGAAATGCTGTTTGTGCAACCAGTACCAAAGCCCGCAGTTAATGTAACCGTATACGTTCCAGGGTTGGCATACACGTGCGATGGTGCCGGATTGTTGGTATTGTTGCTGGTCGCATCACCGAAATTCCATGTGAACGTGGTTGG